>PMIV01000066.1:0-18762 GCA_003158355.1 Anaerolineaceae bacterium | reverse complement strand
CAGGGTGCAGTTCGGATCACAATTGCCCATTGGCTCACCCCCAATAAACGCCAGATCAATGGCATCGGGTTGACTCCTGACGATGTTGTGGAATACACAGCGGATCAAATTAAGAATAACGTGCCAGATCCACAATTAAAAAAAGCAGAAGAAGTCATTCTTTCACAGAACTAACCTGTGTTATGATTGAATTGGAAATTGTAAGGTAAATTGCACCGTATAATTAATTGACAGTAATCCACGCAAAGGGTATAATCCCCTTTCGCTGATATTTGAACCTGGGAGAGGCAAGTTATGGACTCGAATGTTGTTGCGGATACAGACCGCGCAATGGAAATACGACCAAAAATGCAATTGAGTGGTACAGTTTCAAAAATTAAACTGGCGGGAGCTGTCGTAGATGTTGGTTTAAGTAAACCCGGCGTTTTACACATCTCGCAAATTGTTTCGCCAGATAACCAACCCATCAAGCGCGTCGAAGACGTTTTAAAAGAAGGTCAACAAATTGATGTGTGGGTGAAAAAAGTCGTCCGCAAGGATGATGAAGAACGCTTTGAATTAACCATGATCCATCCCCTCGATCTTGAATGGCGGGATATCAAGGTTGGAAATCCCGTTAAAGGTAAAGTTGTTCGGCTCGAAAAATTTGGCGCATTTGTTGAAATAGGTGCAGAACGTCCTGGGCTTATCCACATCAGCGAAATGGCTCACGGATATGTCAAACAACCATCAGATGTTGTCAAAGAAGGCGATGAAGTTGAAGTACAGATCATTGATGTCAATCGTCGCAAAAAACAGATCAAGCTAAGCATGAAAGCTTTGCAGCCAGAACCCGAACCAGAGGTGAAGGAAAAACCCAAAGCTTATCCAACACCAAAATACGAGTCAGGGCCCAAACGCGAAAAGAAAGTTGTTCGCAAACCTCGCCGCAAAGGTGAGGAAGATAATACTGCCCTCCTCGAAACTATTAATGAACCACCGGCCGAAAATGAGCCTACCTACATGGAAATCGCCATGCGCGAAGCCATGGAAAAAGCCAAAGACCGTAAAAAGAAAGCGGACGAACGAAAATCCAAGGTAGTGTCCAAAGAGC
This sequence comes from Anaerolineaceae bacterium, assembly GCA_003158355.1. GTDB lineage: Bacteria > Chloroflexota > Anaerolineae > Anaerolineales > Anaerolineaceae > UBA6107. The sequence goes on along the minus strand of PMIV01000066.1, from coordinate 17,669 downwards.
AAGAAGACTTACTCTCACGTACTCTGGAAAACAAAGTCCAAACCAACTAAGCACTCTCAAACCATCCCCCAAACGGGGATGGTTTTATTTTGGTTGTTTGCATACTCTGTGCTAAACTGATATATATGATTAATATTTGGGGTAGATTATGCGAGAGATAATTCTTCAACCGAAACTGATTATTGCAATCCATTGAGGAGGCGCCGGTGACACGACCCTCCTCACTTCTTTTAATTCTTATTTTACGAAGGAGCGACGAATGACAGCCAAATATATTTTCTTCACCGGGGGTGTGGTAAGCTCAGTTGGTAAAGGGGTCACGGCTGCTGCTGTGGGACGTTTATTAAAACAAAGGGGCTTCAAAGTCGCTGTTCAAAAACTGGATCCATACATTAATGTTGACCCGGGTACAATGAGTCCATATCAACATGGAGAGGTCTTTGTATTGGACGACGGCGCTGAGACTGATCTCGACCTGGGCCATTATGAACGGTTTATTGACGTACGTTTGAATAAAGTCTGCAATATCACCACTGGTCAAGTCTATGCTGAAGTGATTGGGGCTGAACGCCGTGGTGATTTCTTGGGCGGCACAATTCAGGTGGTTCCCCATATCACCAATGAGATCAAACGCCGCATCAGTTTGGTTGCCAAGACCACCGGAGCCGAAATTGTGCTGGTCGAAGTTGGCGGTACCGTAGGTGATATTGAAAGCCTGCCTTTTATTGAGGCATTGAGGCAACTGCGTACCGATCTTGGGCGTGAAAATACCGTTTACGTGCATGTCACCTGGCTGCCTTTTATTGGTGCCACTGAAGAACTAAAAACCAAACCTACCCAACATTCTGTGCGCGAACTGCGTTCTTATGGTATCTCTCCAGATATGATCGTCGCCCGTAGTGACTCCCCTATTGATGAAAGTATTCGCGAAAAAATCGCCCAGTTTTGTGATGTTGAAAAACGCGCAGTCATCCCAATGGTGACTGAACCCATCCTTTATGAAATTCCCCTACTGCTCGAAAAAGCCAAGGTGGGTGATTATTTGCTCGAACGGCTGAATTTAACCCAACCCCATAAACCAGATTGGACGGCCTGGGAAAAGTTGGTGAAAGAAACCAAGAGGAAGAAACCAAAGGTTTCGATCGCTTTGGTTGGCAAATACGTAGAACTTCACGATGCCTACATCAGCGTCCGTGAGTCTTTAAAACACGCTGCCCTCTCTCTGGGTGTCGAATTGGATCTAAAATGGGTCCATTCTGCAGACATCGAAAAGGGCCGCTGCCAGGATATTCTGGAATCAGTCAACGGCATTGTCGTCCCTGGCGGATTTGGCAGCCGCGGGATCGAAGGCAAAATCCAGGCGGCACATTTCGCGCGCATCAATCAGGTTCCTTATTTCGGTCTGTGTTTGGGCATGCAAATGATGGTCATTGAATTTGGCCGTGAAGTGCTGGCGAATGAAGATGTCAATTCATCCGAGTTTGACCGTTCCACAGCTAACCCGGTGATCGACTTAATGCCTGATCAGCAAGGCATCACTGAAAAAGGAGGTACCATGCGTCTGGGTCTTTATCCCTGTGTTTTGCAGCCAGGTACCATTGCCTGCAAAGCCTATGGAAAAGATTTAGTGGAAGAACGTCACCGTCACCGCTTTGAGTTCAACAACAATTATCGTGAACTTTTTTCCGAAAACGGCATGAAGTTTTCCGGCCTTTCTCCTGACGGCCGTTTGGTTGAAATTGCTGAATTGACAAACCATCCATTTATGCTCGGTACACAATTTCACCCTGAATTTCTCTCCCGCCCTACTCGACCGCACCCACTTTTTATCGCATTCATGCGGGCTGCCTGCATCAAGGCAGGTATTCCATTTAATGACCCTCCAGAAATTTTGGAACCATAATAATTTATCCTGTTTGACGGGGTGATGAAATAAATTTCGTATTATACTTGAGCTGTTATTCTTCGCAAACAAGGCGGTCTTGATGATCGCCTGGTATTTCTACTCAAAGGAATGGTGAAAATGGACACATTGATCGAATCAGTAACTGCACAAGAAATTCTTGATTCCCGCGGCAATCCCACTGTTGAAGTGGAAGTAATTCTGGCTGACGGGTCTTGGGGTCGTGCTGCAGTACCATCTGGTGCCTCCACAGGCATTCATGAAGCCCTGGAACTACGTGATGGCGATAAAAGCCGTTACGGCGGTAAAGGCACACTCAAAGCAGTCGAGAACGTCAATACAGAGATCGCTGAGAATTTGCTGGACTGGGACGCAACTGATCAAAAAGCCATTGATGAAATGATGATCGACCTGGATGGCACGCCCAATAAAGCACGTTTGGGTGCCAATGCCATTTTAGGTGTCAGCCTGGCCGTGGCCAAAGCCGCTGCAGCTTCATTGGAGCTGCCCCTCTATCGTTATTTGGGCGGCGTCTATGCTCACACTCTGCCCGTGCCAATGATGAATATTCTTAATGGCGGCGCTCACACCAACTGGCAGTCCACCGACGCTCAGGAATTCATGGTCATGCCCCTGGGTGCACCTTCCTTCGCAGAAGGTCTGCGCTGGGGTGCTGAGATTTATCAATCGCTCAAGAGTGTTCTAAAAGCTCACGGTTATGTAACCCTGGTCGGCGATGAAGGTGGTTTTGCTCCTGCTTTGAAAGCCAACAAGGAAGCCGTTGAAGTTATCCTTGAAGCCATCGAAAAAGCCGGCTATAAAGCTGGTGAGCAGGTCGGTATCGCTCTTGATCCGGCTGCTTCCGAGTTATATGAAGAAGATACCCACCTTTACAACCTGCGTAAAGAAGGCAAGAAACTAACCAGCGAGAAGATGGTGGAATTCTGGATGGACTGGATCCGCCAGTACCCTATCGTCTCACTTGAAGACGGTCTGGCTCAGGATGACTGGGAAGGTTGGAAGCTTTTAACCAAGGAAGTCGGCAATAAAATTCAGATCGTCGGTGACGATCTCTTAGTCACCAACCCCGAACGTGTTCGCCGCGCCATTAAAGAGAACGCCTGCAACGCTTTACTCGTCAAAGTCAATCAGATCGGTTCTCTTACTGAGACTATCGAAGCAGTCGAGACCTGCCAGCGCGCCGGATGGCGTGCAGTCACCTCTCATCGCTCCGGTGAAACTGAAGACTCCACCATCGCTGACATTGCCGTTGCCTTCAACACTGGTCAGATCAAGACCGGTGCTCCTGCCCGCTCTGACCGCGTCGCCAAATACAATCAGCTCCTGCGCATCGAAGCTGAACTTGGTGAAACTGCTCACTATGCTGGTTGGGGTGCTTTGAAAGCCCACGAATAATTATTTCTTAACCTAATAAAAACCGGTGTCTTTGAATAAAAGGCACCGGTTTTTCGTTATTTCATGAATTGGTCGATTTGGGAAATAACGATCTCTTGCTGCGCTTCCCGTGTGATCGCAGCCGGGTTGTCGCCAGTTTGCGCTCCATACCAGCCAAAGAACGCGTGGTCCCCTCCAGGAATTTCAACGAATTGGCTGTCAGCCGGTAATAATGCCCTGGATGCACTAATTTTAACCGGAGTTGCCAACCCATCCAATGAACCTGAAATGGAAAGTACTTTACCAGCATACGAACGTAGATCATCACTCGTTGCCGGGTAAGAGGCCAAAAAGATTAATCCACTGAACCTTTCTTGATGCTTAAACAGATGATCGGCAGCCATCGAGCCGCCCAGCGAGTGCCCGCCAATATACCAATGGGATATCTCAGAATAGACAACCTGCACGTCTGCGGCCTTACCAATGCCAAAAACAGCCAGGTTTAACGGCATGCGTGGAATGACTACCAGATAGCCTTTTGCAGCCAGTGCATGAGCCATAGGGGCATAAGAGCGGTAATCCACCCGGCCGCCCGGATAAAAAATAAACCCTGTTGAAGTCGAATTGTTCACTGGTTGAAACACCAGCCAATTTCCCGTCTTCACCGTGACCAATCCGTCTGATTGCAGCGCTGCCAAAGCTTCTGGCATGGGTTGTGACGGAGTCTCACCCCAAACGACAAACACTGCTGCAAGAACTATTAAAACAGCGATTACAACAATAAATATTTTCTTCCATAACAATTTCATAGATGCACCTTTAAATAAAAGTGTATTGTAGACGATCTGATTACTCAATCCTCAACAGGACAACCTTATACAAGGAGAGCCATTTTGGAATGAGAATCTTTCTTGATTTGTTATTGAATTTTATGAAATCAACTGACGCACTTTCGCCCAAACCTCATCAAACATGGCCGGGGTCAAGCGCCCGGTCTGTGTGTTCTGCCGGCTGGGATGGTAGGAGCCCAACAGCCACAGCGAGTCCGGGTTGGTCTGAGTAAACGCCATATGGCTGAATGAAATTTTGGGTAAATCAACCCCTCGCGCCTGCAAAATGCGCAGCATGGCATCGTAGGCAATCTTGCCCAGCGCCACCACCCCGCACAAATTGGGCAACAGGTCCAACTCACGGAGCAAATAAGGCTGGCAGTTGTGTAACTCTTGAGGAGTGGGTTTGTTATTTGGTGGAGCACAGCGCCCGACTGCGGTGATATATACGCCGTTGAGCTTTAAACCATCCTCGCGGCTTTCGGCTGTTGGCTGGTTTGTAAAACCCTGCCGGTATAACGCGCCGTACAGGAATTTCCCGGAGTCATCGCCGGTGAACATCCTGCCGGTGCGGTTGGAACCATGTGCTCCCGGTGCCAGACCCACTACCAGAACGCGGGCGTGTTCATCGCCAAACCCGGGTACAGGTCTGCCCCAATAAGGTTGGTCTTTAAATGCGCGCCGCTTCACCCTGGCAATTTCTTCACGATAAGCTACCAGGCGCGGACAGAGTCGGCAGGCTACTATTTGATGATTCAGTTGCGAAAAATCAGAAAGTGATTCGTCCATTCTCAACCTACAAGATCAGCATTGCATCGCCAAAGGAATAAAAACGGTATTCGCGTTTAACTGCCTCGTTATAGGCATTCAGAATGGCCTCACGGCTCGCAAACGCACTCACCAGCATAATAAGCGTCGATTCAGGTAAATGGAAATTGGTGATCATAGCATCGACCACCTGAAATTCAAAACCAGGCAAAATATATAAACGGGTCGGCCCGCTTATGGAAGCAACCTGATGCGCAATCTTGCTGGCTGCTGCGGCTGATTCGAGAGTACGTACACTGGTGGTGCCAACCGCGATCACACGTCCGCCGCGGGCATGCGTTTGGTTAATGAGGTCCGCGGTTGCCTGCGTCACCTCACACCATTCAGAATGGATCTGGTGCTCATTGGGGTCGCCTTCGGTAACAGGGGCAAAAGTGTCCAGCCCAACATGCAGCGTCACCCGCGCAAAATTGATCCCCTGGGCTTCCAGCCGCGACATTAATTCCGGGGTAAAGTGCAGACCGGCCGTTGGAGCGGCGGCTGAACCTGTCTGAGCTGCATTGGCATAAACCGTTTGATAACGGTTAGGATCCTTCAATTTTTCGTGAATATACGGCGGCAGCGGCATTTCGCCTACGGAAGGCAGAATGTTTTCCAACGGGGACGAAAAACGAACCACCCGGTGGCTGCCATCCAGTTCTTCGATCACTTCTGCTGTGGGACCGGCTTCGATCAAAGCGATTGAACCCACCTTCATCCTTTTTCCGCCTACCAATACTTCCCAGGTATCTGCTGAGATTCGTTTGAGCAGCAGCAGTTCAACTTTGCCACCGCTGGGTTTGTGCGCCATGATACGCGCCGGGATCACGCGTGTCTGATTGATCACCAGCAGGTCACCGGGTTTCAGATAATTGCCAATATCTTTAAAAATGGCGTCTTCAAGCAAAGTCTTTCCCCGGTGCATGACCATCAATCTGGAGGTATCGCGGGGCTCTATTGGTGTCTGAGCGATACGCTCAGACGGTAAGTCATAATAAAAATCGTCAGTTCGCATTCAGTTTACTCAATTAATCGGGGTTGTTTATCCTGGGGAGTATATTTTTTTCCCAGATGTTCATACGCTTTGGCTGTGGCCACCCGCCCTTGCGGGGTGCGGTCAAGGAAGCCTAATTGCAGCAAGTAAGGTTCCACGACATCCATGATGGTATCGGGTTCCTCGCTGATCGAAGCCGCAATGGTCGAAAGTCCCACCGGTCCGCCGCTGTATTTTTCAATGATCGTGTTCAGCACGCGCCGGTCCACATCATCCAGGCCAAGACGGTCGACAGCCAGCAGGTTTAATGCCTCTTTGGCACATTTACAATCGATAAAACCGGTGCCGCGTACCTGCGAATAATCACGAACACGGCGCAGCAGGCGCAGCGCCACCCGCGGAGTTCCACGTGCACGCAGGGCAATTTCAGCGATCCCCTCCGGATCGGTTTCGACCTTTAGCAGAGCCGCAGCCCGCTTGACGATATTTTGCATCGCCGTCTGATCATAATAGTCCAATCGATAAACAGCCCCAAAACGTGCCCTTAACGGCGACGTGATGAGGGCAAGACGTGTGGTTGCACCAATGACAGTAAACCGCGGCAATTTGAGGCGAATGGACCGGGCTGAAGGGCCTTTGCCAATGATGATATCCAACGCATAATCTTCCATGGCCGGATAAAGGATCTCTTCAATTGCNNCCCGCACGCTCAATGGCAGGCCCTGAGGTGATTTTTATGTTCACCCCCATCTCATTTGCCAGTACATGGGCCAAAGTAGTCTTACCGAGCCCTGGAGGGCCATAGAACAGCACATGATCGAGCGGTTCGCCGCGTTGGCGCGCCGCAGAGATCAATATTTCCAAATTTTCTTTCACTTGATCCTGTCCGATCAGGTCGCGCAGCGAGCCGGGCCGGAGGGATTGATCTACCCTGTCATCGGGTCGAACTTCAGGGTTCGTGATGCGTTCAGATTCATCAGTCATTGTCCTGATTATACACGCAAGTAGGATAGACCGAAAATAGATAAACTTAAGTTGCCTATACGAAACTTAAATTTCAATCGAATAAAAGATTGCAATTCTTATTATTCAGGTATAATAGGGAAAATTTCAAGGAGGAATTATGCAAAATCTTCATGTTTCGCACCATCCTTTGATTGCCCATAAATTAGCAAAATTGAGAAGTATTGATACCGATCCTAGAAAATTTCGCGATCTCGTTCATGAGATTGCATTTCTCCTGGCTTATGAAGCCACTGCTGATCTAAAAGTAGAACCGACTGAAGTCCAGACCCCATTGGCGAAAACAGTCGGTTCTGTTATTAACGAGAATATCGGCCTTGTGCCAATTCTGCGCGCCGGATTGGGCTTGGTCGAAGGTTTCCTGGAGCTGATTCCGGGCTGTGAAGTCAGACACATTGGCCTTTATCGTGACGAGCACACCTTGCAGCCGGTTGAATACTACAATAAACTTCCAGCTAAACCAACGGTTGATATGTGCATGATCTTGGACCCTATGTTGGCGACGGGCGGTTCGGCAACGGCAACCGTTGAAGTGCTCAAACGCTGGGGAATAAAAGATATCAGGTTCGTCGGCCTCATTGGCGCCCCCGAAGGCATTGAACTGATGACCAAACAGTGCCCTGAGGTTCCCATCTACCTTGCTGCAGTAGATGAGCGCTTGAATGAGCGCGGTTACATAGTTCCCGGGTTGGGTGATGCTGGTGATCGTCAATTCGGTACACTTTAGAGAATAAAAAATTGACCCCGGAAAAATAATTTCGGGGTCAATTTTTATGATATTGATTAGGGTCGGGCTGCTTCAACGATCGCAGTAAAATCGGCTACCTTCAGGCTGGCGCCTCCAACGAGGGCCCCGTCAATGTCTGACTGATGGAAGTATTCAGCAGCATTCGCGGCATTTACCGAACCACCATATAAGATGCGGATCCCTTCTGCAGTGGATTTTCCCCAGAGCTGAGCCATGGCCGGACGAATGGCATCGCGTAAAACCGCGTTGGCACCTTCTGAAGTAGCAGCTTTACCTGTGCCAATGGCCCATATGGGTTCATAGGCTACCACGATCTTGGTAGCGTCTGAGGCTTCAATTCCTTTGAATCCTTCGCTAATCTGATGATTTACCAAGGCTTTTGTCTCACCAGCTTCGTATTGTGCCAGGGATTCACCCACGCAAACAATTGGGGTCAAACCTATTGCCAGAGCTGCTTTCACTTTTTTATTTACTGTCTCATCAGTTTCAGCAAAATACTGGCGGCGTTCAGAATGACCAATGATCACATATTGGCAAAATTCTTTCACCATCTGCGGGGCAACTTCTCCGGTAAAAGCTCCAGAAGCTTCCCAGTGCATTGTCTGCGCACCTAAACCAACTCCCGATCCAGCCAGGGCCACTGAGAGCGTCACCAAAGAAGTGAACGGTGGGCAAATTACTCGTTCCACCTCGTTGATCTTTTTTAACCCGGGCAGCATTTCTTGTACGAGCGAAGTTGCCTGTTCGACAGTTTTGTTCATCTTCCAGTTACCCGCAACTAATGGTTTTCGCATGATTGCCTCTTCAAAATAGATTTAGGGATTAAGGTCTGGCTTAATCCAAATTAAATAGGGCATTGAACAAACATATCAAATTATAGACGAAAAATAAAAAGGTGGAGAAATTCTCCACCTTTTATTGTCAGTTCGATATACCAGAAGACTGCGGCGATTTTTCTTTGGATATAATGATCGCTCGCTGCATGGATTGAACAAGGCTGGCTCCTGCGACGAGATAAAAAGCCATTGCTGAAATAATTTGCCAGATCGGGAAAACAAAACCATGATCGCGAAAAAGAAATAAAGAGGAAGCCAGGATATAAGTACCCATTAACAGTTCTACTGCGGTGACCGGAGAAATGGGCAAAGCATAGCTATTTTGAGCCCATTTTTCATGAGAATCCTTAAGATCATACTTGGGAGTTCTTTCAAAAACCCCGCTCTTGGAAGAAAGCCCGCTGATGATTCCCCAGGTGCAATTCACAGAAATTCCTACGCCCAATAAGGTTAAGAACGGCAAGGTAGCGATTCGTTTAAATATATTAGGGTTGAATTCTGTTTTTGCCAATGAATAAAGAAATAACGGTCCCAGAAAACCCAGCATCGTCCAGCTAAATAAAGTTAAGAATTTCGGGATCAGCAACGAAACCGGGAAAGTCAGGATCATTGTCAATAACGTGGCCGCATAGGGTAAAAAGAGCATACCCAGATGAATCACTCCCATCACCTTTACTCCAAATGGGATATCCGCCCGCAGCAGTTTGCCCAGTAATTTGCGAGTTACTTGCATGTTGCCTTTTACCCAGCGTACTTGCTGCTTCTTAAACGCATCCATTTGTGCCGGGAGTTCAGACATCACCACAATATCCGGTGCGTAGATATAACTCCAACCGGCCATTTCGGTGCGGAAACTGAGATCGATATCTTCGGTCAGAGTATCACCTTGCCAACCGCCTGCCTCTTCCACGGCCGTTTTCCGCCATATTCCCGCCGTACCATTGAATGACATCAACAGTCCAGACCCGGCACGCGCAGTTTGTTCGATCACAAAATGGGCATCCAGCGCCATTCCAATTAAATGGGTAATAAAATTGTAGTGGCTGTTAAGATGACCCCAGCGTGTTTGCACAAATGCTACTTTTTCATTCTGAAAAAAGGGAACTACCTTCTTCAACCAATCTTTTTTAGGAACAAAATCTGCATCAAAAACTGCTACAAATTCACCTGATGCAACCTGTAACCCAGNNTGATAACGTGCAACCAACATGGCAACCACATCTTTGGTTGAATCAGTTGAATCGTCCAACACCTGGATCTGTAATTTATCAGCCGGATAATCCAAAGCTGTCATACATTTTAAAAGACGATCGATCATATACCGTTCATTGAAAATGGGTAACTGAATGGTCACTTTCGGCCAGGAATTTTTCATTTCCGGGGTGGGTATTCCCCAAACTTTTTTCCGATTGATCAAATACAGTAGGCTGAGGATCACGCTGTTCATGCTAAAGATGAACAATAAGACAAGACAAATTGTATATAGAACTTTCAAAAATGTAATAAACACGACGTAGATCTTCTCTCTTTTTTAATGCTTGGCAATTACATCAAACCATATCTTCTAAGATGTTAAATATATCAACCTTGTCTAAGAAAATGGTTAATTTTCATTAATATATCTCTGAAAATAGATGAATTTTAATAATTCACTGCAAATATCCAAATTGCAGAGTGTTGACGCAGCCCTCTGAAGCAGGTATGATTCCCTTGCCAGGTTGACCAGAGGATCGTGAGAGCCCTGTGATCGCAAGATTACTATCGCCCTCGAGGAAAGTCCGCGCTCCACAGGGCAGGCTGCCGGGTAACTCCCGGGGCGGGGATTCTACGGAAGAACCTGCCAGATCGGGCCACAGAAACAAACCGCCCGACTGCACCCTCTACTCCTGAACAAGGAGATGGAAGATTGCAGTTAGGGTCAGGGTGAAAAGGTGGTGTAAGAGACCACCGGCGTCTGCAGTAATGCAGCGGCCAGGCAACCCTCAGCCGGAGCAAGGTCAAGCAGGGATGAAAGCTGCCTTCGGACAGCGGGAAGCGGCTCGTTTTCTTTTGAGTCCCGGGTAGACCGCTTGAGCGTATCGGCAACGATTCGCCTAGATAGATGATTCTCCTTTCAAACGCCGTGCCGCGTGTGAACGTGTGCATACCCATTTGATTGACAGAACGCGGCTTATCGGTTGACCTGGCGCTTGAAATCAAACAGACCAGCGAGCATACATCTGCCGGTCTGTTTATTTTTTCACTTCTTCATACAACCACAAATGCCCAATATCGTGTTGTTTCTTTTCTGGATCGCACATCTGAGCCAGTGAGCAGTGCTCACAGGAAGATTGCCCCGGATCATAGTTTTGAATCAGCCCGTTGCGACGCAAATGATCCATCATTGCCATCACCATCATCGGGGTTGTGTTTAGTTTTTTCGCCAGCACAGTCGTATCAAAACTCCCGCCCTCACGGATCATTTGCAATAATTCTTCTAACATAATTTCTTCACCTATAGTAATAACGCCACATGATAAACGATTATTCCAGAAACTGTTGATAGGACCAGAAACATCATTACGCTGAATGCAGTCCATTTGATCGAACCCGTTTCCTGGCGAATGACTGCGACTGTTGCCAGACATGGAATAAACAGCATGGTGACGACCAGGAATGAAATTGCGGTTGCGCCGCTGAAGGTAGAAGCAAGCGTGGTCGCCAACCCTGAATTAGCCGAACTGCCAAATAAGACACCCAATGTAGCAATGGCATTCTCTTTCGCCGGGAATGAACTGATGAGTGCCACCGTCAATCGCCAGTCAAACCCCATCAGTTTTCCAACCGGGGTCAACCATTTTCCAAATATTGCTAGATAACTGGTATTTAAATCGCCGGCCGGCAAATACGAAAGGCCCCAGATGATCACTGATGCGATCAAAATAGTCGTGCCAGCCTTCTTCAAGAAAGAGAGCGCCCGCTGCCAGACCAGCAGTCCTACCGTACGCAGGTTGGGGATGTGGTACAGAGGCATTTCCATAATAAATGCCGAGCGTTCCCCTTTAAAAACAACTTTGTTCAATAAGATGCCTAAAACCACGAGCATGATAATTGAGAAAAGGATCAGCCCCCACGAAACCAGGAAAGCCTGCTTGCCAAAAAAAGCCGGAGCCAGAAAAGCAATCACAGCCATGCGCGCCGTGCAGGGAATCAGTGGGGCAATCAATATCGTCAAAATGCGCGCCTGCTTGGAATCGATCACGCGTGTACCCATAATTGCTGGCACGTTGCAGCCAAATCCGAGGAATAATGGCAAAAATGATTTCCCGTGCAGCCCCATCATGTGCATGATGTTATCCATCACATAAGCGGCTCGCGCCATATAACCAATATCTTCCAAAAAGCCAAAGGAAGCAAAAAATATCATCAAAATGGGTAAAAAGGTAAGAACTGCCCCCACTCCGCCAATGACACCATCTACGACCAAAGACCGCAACCAGGCTGGTGAGGTGACCATGACTGTTCGCATAAATCCTGCGATCCGACCAACCACCTGCGTGGCCAACCAGGATTGCAGCGGTGATCCGATCGTGAACGTCAGCCAGAAAACCAATCCTAAAATTCCAGCCAGGACAAACAACCCCCACACCGGATGTGTTGCTACCCGGTCCAAACGCTCGGTCACACTGATCTGACCCATCTTAGGGCGTTCAATCGTCAAACGGACAATGTTTCCAATCCAATTGTAACGGCCTGAGGCAACGACAACCATGGCGTCATCGTTTTCAAGAAGTACTGTATTCACAGCCTTCCACTTTTCTTCTGGAAGTGCAGTTTTCATGCTCTTGGTAATTTCAGTATCGCCCTCCAGAAGTTTTAAAGCAACCCAGCCAGGAGTATAATCCGTCGGAACATAATTCTCGATCAAATTCTCAACTGTCTCAATTGCCTTGGTGACGTCTGCTCGAATTTCCGGGATGTTTGGCAAAGTTTGTTCCTTGCCATTAATTACATCAACTGCCTCTTGCAGCAGATCGCGTACGCCCAGAGCACGAGTAGCCGTAATTGGCACAACAGGGAGGTTTAATTCTTTGCTTAAAACCGCCGCATCCACCTTCATGCCTTCTTGCTGCGCCACATCCATCATGTTCAATGCCACTACTACAGGAACTGGCAGACATACCAATTCAGAAACCAGGTAAAGGCTCCGTTCCAGGTTCGCGGCACTGACGACAGCAATAACCACATCAGGTCTTTCTGTTAAGATGAACTCACGCGCAATCACTTCTTCGGGTGAGTTTGCCGTCAGGCTGTAGGTACCAGGTAGATCTACCAGGTGATAAGTTTTTCCATCAAGGGTGAAATTTCCGCTGCGCTGCTCAACTGTTTTTCCAGGCCAATTCCCCACATGTTGATTTAGACCAGTAAGCAGATTAAAAAGTGTTGATTTGCCCATATTTGGTTGTCCGGCCAGGGCAATGACCGGCATTTTTGTTTCGCCAGTAGAGGCCAAGTTTATAACCTCAGACACTCCACTGGAATGACAATCGCTCATTATTCTTCCTTTTGGACAAAGATCTTGGCTGCTTCTCCGCGTCCCAAAGCAACACGGGTCCCCCTAACATTTACGATCATGGGGCCATGTCCAAAATTTTGAACAATATTAATTCCCGTACCAGGGGTAAACCCCAATGAGGTCAATCTGCGATTGAGTTCATTTCCTTCACATAATGATTCAATGATCACATTTTCACCGGTGGGAATTTCAGAAAGAAAGGATTGAACCACAGAATTTTGCATTACTGCCTCCGCAAAGAATTGATATAATCAATATCAAGTATCGTTAATATATAGTTAGTATATGCTAATACAAATAATTAATCAAGTCTATTTCATGCTTTTATTGTACATAAATTAAAAAGAGAAAAATGGCAGATCAAATTATCAAACACAGTCAAACGATTGAAGACTATCTTTCATTGATCTATGTTATTGAACGAGACGGTGAACCGGTTATTGGCGCCAGGTTAGCTGAGATCATGAAAGTATCCCCACCCACTGTGACCAATACCCTAAAAAGAATGGTCCGTGATGGTCTGATCACCATGCAGGAAAACGGTACTCACCTCACCGATTCCGGTTGGGATGCCGCTCGACTGATCATGCGTAAACATATGTTGATGGAATGGATGATGCTGAAAATGCTGCCCTGGTCAAAACTTCATTCCGAAGCCCACAACCTGGAGCACGCCATTTCTCTTGAGGCTGAAAATGCATTGGACGATGAACTGGGCCACCCAAAAACCTGCCCACACGGTAATCCATTGCCGGGTTTCGAAGATGCTGTAGCAAATTGGATTCCGCTAACCCAGGTACCTATCGAGAAAAAAGTAACAGTCCGCCGAATTCATGAATTGGCTGAAGAGAATTCCGAATTGATGGAGTTCTTGGAACGTAAAAAAATCATGATCGGAACAGAGATCAAAGTAACTGAGATTTTACCTTTTAACCACACATTGACGATCGAAATTAATGATAATCCGATTACCCTTGGGTTTACTGTGGCGCGCTATGTTTTTGTGGAAATGGAAATGTAAAAAAAGACAGGTCGCCCGTTAGGAAGCGGATCTGGGAAAAAACAAGGTTCACCTAATTGGTTCACGAATTACACGGGCCGGATCCTATTTTTGAACTTTTTCTAATTCGTTTTGGATATCTTCAACAGAGGGTAATCTGTCAATTTTATTCATTGGCATGGTTCCTCACTATTATTTTCGTTGAATGCCTTTACGAATCCCATCCAATTGAGGCGTGGAATGTTCCGTCATTTTGGATTCCATATCGCTGGAACTAAGCCGATAAGCTAATGTGGAAATTGCCATACTGGTTTCAGACTTGGGTGAAGTTGCAATATAGGGTATACCCTGGTTGATCGCTCTCACCATATTCTTGCCGTCGTATGGAATTTCAGTGATAATTGTCTTTTTAAGCCCAGCCGCAATTTTTGCCACGTCAAGCGTACTGGATGGAATGATATTATTCACCACCGGAATCACTTTTCCCGTCGGGAAACCCAGATCGCTAAACACCTTCAAGGCCTGGTAAGAGGCATTAACCGAAGCAAGTTCTGGTGCCAGAACCAATAGAATGACATCCGCCCTTTCCAGAATAGTTAAGGTGGGGTCAGAAAAATGGTTCCCTGCATCAATGATTAGATACGGTGCTAGCGTTTGCACGACCGGCCAAACCAGATCAACCATTTTGGCCGTAATTAATTCCGAGTCCTCGACCCCTGATGCAGCAGGCATCAGCCAAACCCCGGTATCATGTTTTAATAGCATACTTCGTAAAATCGTTTCATCAACAGTTTTATCAGTCCATTCACTTAAAGAAGCGATCGTGGAATTTGGTTTTAGATTCATCATCAACGCACACTGACCAACCCCCATTACCATATCCCAAAGGCATGTTTCGATCCCCCAGAGTTGGGAAATAGCGATGGAAAGATTGATCGCCAGGGTACTGACCCCTACTCCACCCCTTAAACTAAAAACTGCAATGGATCGCGCAGATATTTGCGTGATCGAATCTTCTTTTGAGTGTTTTCGTGCCAATAAAGCTTTAACCCGTAACTCTAGCTCGGTTAAACTGGCTGATTTTCCCAGATAATCATCCGCACCTGCTTCAAGACCTTCGATTTTATCGCGGGTATCTACATGACTGGTCAATAGGAGAATAGGAATTTTTGCGGTTTGAGATTGGGCACGAACACGCCGAATAAATTCATAGCCGTCCATCTGCGGCATTACCACATCCAGCAGAATCAGATCGGGTTGATTGGATGTACTCAACAGCCATTCCAAGGCAGCTACTGGGTTGTTATAAGATGTGACGTCATATCCAAGGCGAATTAATACCGCTTTCACTTTATAAAGTGTGATGTCGCTGTCTTCAACAATTAATATGTGATCTTTATTCTCGGCCATTGCTTTTTCTCATAATAACAGTATACATTCAATAAATTGGTTTTATTCCGCCGAAATTCTTCCCTGATAATTAGTCGCCACTTGCTGATACACATCTTTCAACTGATCATGAAGTGGCTTTATTTCGTTAATTTTTCCTTCAAGAATAACTTCTTCAATATTTTTACACAGGTCCGAAACTCCAACGACGCCAAGTTGTGCACTGCTGCCTTTTAAGCCGTGAATATGGATCTTTAGCGATTCTATATCTCCAACTTTGATGTCGTTTTCTATATCAGCCATTAGTTTGGGAGTGTTTTTCAGGTAAAGTTCAATCAATTCCTTTACCAGTGTGTCGCCTTCTTCACCCATGAATTTCTTAAACTCATCCATTACTTTTTCATCAATAAAAGGTGAGCTTGAGATTAATTTAGTATCGATAAAAAGATTCATTTAGGTCTCTTTTCTAAACATATAGAAGAACACGATCCAAAATATTTTTTCTTTCTCAAAGGTGAAATTTGCCTATTTTCTTTACCTTGAATAAAATTCAACAATTCGAAGAAAGATTAAGCAAAACTCCCCGTTTTCTCTTTTAAGTTAGGCAATTATACGTATGAAGTATTGTATTAGTTATATTCTAGCACCCGGTGATTGAATAACTGCCCAACGAAATTGATAGGCGAGTTAGAATCTCGTTTTTACGTTCCTGTGAACTCTAGTGTTTGCCAATTATTCCCATAAAGGTGGCACCACCATAAGCAAAAGCGAGCATTTTAAGAAATTTTCCCAACCACACCCAAATTAAAAATCTCCAGATCGGCATTTTCAAAGCTCCTGCTACCATCCCGGCTACATCAAAAAATGGATTTGGTATCAAGGCCAGTAAAAATATTGTTAGATCTCCAAACTTAATCATCCAACCAGAAATTCGGTCATACCATTGTTTATTTTCAATTACCCCCTGACCACTAAAGCCTACCAGATATCCTGAGATTTCTCCCAAAGTGGCTCCGCTGCCTGCAGCCAAAGCCACAGCAAATGGGTTGAAAATCGCTCCCATTGCAGAGGTAAAAAGAACCCCTGGGACAGGCAAAATTATAGTTACATTTGATAAAAGCGAAACTAAAAATATTCCGGGGTACCCAAAGGCTTGGAGTCTTGAAACCTGGTTGCGGTGAATGTATAAAAACACGGTTAGAGCTATCACAGCTATCAAAACAAGGGCGCGAACCAGGTTTAATTTCCAGCCACTTTTCATGATTCTTCTTTTTGTTCATCCTTTAATAGGGATTCTATTCGAGCGATCACCATATCCATGGCTACTTCATTCAATCCCCCTTCTGGAATAATTATATCTGCGTAACGTTTGGAAGGTTCCACAAATTCAAGATGCATGGGCCTGACCGTACTTAAATATTGGGTAATTACATTTTCTGTGGTACGGCCGCGTTCGGTGATATCTCGCTGCAGCCGGCGAATAAAACGAAGATCGGAATCGGTATCTACAAAGATTTTTACGTCAAACAGATCTCTGAGTTTTTTTTCGGTATAAATCAAGATTCCCTCTACCAGGATTACCCTTTGAGGTTTTACCGGGATTGATTGATCTGTTCGGCTGTGATGAGTGAAATCGTAAATGGGTAATTGGACCGTCTCCCAATTTTTTAACCGTTGAATATGTTCCACGAGCAGGTCAGATTCGAGAGAATCGGGATGGTCAAAATTTACTTGAATGCGTTGATTGAGGGGTAGATTGGTTAGATCGCGGTAATATGCATCGTGAGGTAAATATGCGATCCGATGCCTGCCTACCCGGTTGAGAACGATATTTGCTACAGTGGTCTTGCCCGACCCTGAACCACCAGCGACACCAATCACTAAAGGAGTAAATTTACTGGACATAAGTTCATTATACTTGACGGCCGAAATTCCCTCCACTTTTAGGCTGCGATCAATATAATGAGAATTCCATTATAATTTATTCATGGCAACTCCTACTTTTTCTCAAATCATCATCATTGTTGTTGTTATCGTTGGGTTGATCATTGCCATGCGCCTGATCCAGCCCAAATTTACTCCCTCAGAAAAATATCTGCTGCATGAGATTCAGCGAAAAAGTCCGCAAATGGATAATGTCCGCCTTTTCGTATGGGTCAAAATGGTGATCCACCCGGTTCAATCTGCTC
>PMIV01000032.1 GCA_003158355.1 Anaerolineaceae bacterium | reverse complement strand
CGGTTTGAGTGAAAATGAAGGTGAAGTATTTGACGTGGATTATTGTTATAATATTGTTAGTGGTCATAGTGCACAATATAGGCAAAAAAGGTCAAACTAGAACTGGCTGCCAGTCAGAGTCTGACCGACCAATGGGGGCCAGATAGAAGTGTAAATCTAGCCAATCGCTGCCTATACATCCAGTAATTCAACCGCATAGACTGAGTGGGGAACTATGGGCTCCAGTAAAAGACCTGTTGAAAAATCAAAGGATAAGCAATTAGATAAGAAATTGGTGAAAGTTACCAGGTTTTATCTTGAGAAAGAACATGGGGATAGCACTTCATTGAAAGTTGCAGAAGAGGGGGAAAAAAGCAAAGGACGGTTAAAAGCATCCGACTCTGTACCTCCTGCACCTCAACACCTACTGAAAATATTGGATTCCATCGGCGTGGATTATTTTGCAGATATTGTTGCCACCATCCGAGATCCGCTGCTGGTTCTGGATAACGACCTGCAAGTGCTGGCAGCTAACGGCAGTTTCTATAATACCTTCAAGGTAAAACAAAATGACACACTCGGCAACAAAATCTATGACCTCGGAAACCGNNCCCGCTCCGCCTGAAAATTCCAATTGGATCTTGCTGTCTTTTGAAGATATTACAGAGCGCAGGCGTCTGGAACGCATCTTGCAAGCCTCTGAGGAACGCTTTCGTCTGGCTTTTGAAACCGCAACCGACAATATGCTGCTGATTGATAAAACCAGTGGGCGGGTACTTAATTCTAACCGAGCCGCCCGGCATACGTTTGGCTATTCCAGAAGGGAACTTTTGAAAATGGATCTCTGGGAACTTGATATCCTGAAAGACCGAGAGCAATTCGAGCAAGTATCTGAAGAATTGGAAAAAAAAGGGATTTTCCAGATATTAGATAAAACCGTCCATTCTCAGGGGGGGCAATTCCCCGCCACCATAAATTTGATGGACCGACCTGGTGTAATCCAATGCAATATCCGCAATATCTCTGCGCGCAAGCAGCTAGAAGAAGAACTTAGGATATCTGAGAACGAGTTGCGCACTTTGTTTGCGGTAATGACAGACGCGGTTTTTGTTATAGATGATACTGGCCGCTACCTCAGTGTCGCACCAACCAACCCTATCAACCTTTACCGCCCGGCGGAGGAAATGCTGGGTAAAACGATATATGAAATGCTACCGAAGGAGCAAGCCGACTACACGATCACCAAAGTTAGACAGGCAATCCAGACAAACCAAACGGTACGCGGCGAATATGTCTTGCAAATTAGGGGTAAGGAAATCTGGTTTGAAAGCAGCACCACCAGGTTATCAGAAAATTCTGCCATATGGGTGGCACACAATATCACCGAGCGCAAAAAGGCAGAATCAGCCATTCAGGAGCTGGCACGCTTCCCGGCTGAAAACCCCAACCCGGTCATGCGGATCGACCGGTCTGGAATCCTCTTATACGCTAATAATGCGGCTCTGGTTCAACTGGCTGATTGGAAATTGGAGTTGGGTTACCCTGTGCCCGGGGTGTTAAAGCGGCTCACTGATGAAGCGTTTGAAACGAATGCGATTAAAACGATCGAGATTGCCTGCGGAGCACAGATCTTCTCGATTGCCATTAGGCCGACACTATTGAAAAATGACGTCAACCTGTATGGACTTGACATCACTCTGCGTAAACAGGCGGAAGAGGCGCTGCACGAGAGTCTAAAAAAATTACAAGATTCCGTTGAAGGCACGATTAACACTATTGCCCTGATTGTCGAGGCAAGGGATCCATATACAGCAGGCCACCAAAAACGAGTTGCCGAGATCTCAGTTGCCATTGCTAAAGAGATGGGCCTACCCAAAGAACAAATTCAGGGGATATATTTTGCCAGCCTGATTCATGATCTGGGGAAAATCCGGGTGCCATCAGAAATCCTCAGTAAACCCGGCAATTTGACCAAGCCTGAATTTGAGATTATCAAGACCCATTCTAAGGTTGGTTATGAGCTTTTGAAAGAAGTTAATTTTCCCTGGCCTATTGCTGAAATAATCTACCAACACCATGAAAGGGAGAACGGGTCAGGTTATCCCAGGAAGCTCAAGGGAGATCAAATTTCAATTGAAGCAAAGATTATAGGCATGGCAGATGTGATCGAAGCCATGTCTTCGCACCGGCCTTACCGACCTGCCCTCGGAGTGGAAACAGCCATGGGTGAAATTAAGAAAAATATAGATATTTTNNCTGAATAGAAAAATGATCGGTTTCATTAAGTAATAAATAGAGCGCCCTTCGATTAAAGAAGGGCACTCATGTAAAAGTTCTTGACCACGATTACTTCAACAATGCTTCGGCTAATTTCTGGCCCAATTGAGCAGCGTTTTCCATTATTTCGGGGTTCTTCGCGGCATCTCCCACAGCAGCCATTGGACCGTGAACACAGCCCATATACTCGGCGCCGATATAGTTGAGGGTCGATTCCAGAGAATGGACCGCGTTGATGCCCCCGGAGATCTCAAGGTTGGTATCTTCATAAGTGAGGATGACGCCAACCGGTTTTCCGCGCAAAAAATCGCGGCGGTTATTCCATAATCCGTACCAGCGGTCGATGCAGCACTTCAGTTGGGCACTGTAGTTATAAAAGTAAACCGGTGAAGCCAAGATCAGCGCGTCCGCGGCGAGCAGTTTGGGGTAAATCTCTTGCATGTCATCTTTGAGGGTGCAATATTTTTTGCCTTCCTTGCAGCAATCACAGGCGTAACAGGGTTAGATCTTCAACCTGCAAAAGTGAATGATATCGACCTCCATGCCGGATGCCTGAGCTGTTTCAGCCGC
>PMIV01000023.1 GCA_003158355.1 Anaerolineaceae bacterium | reverse complement strand
GCTCAAACACCTCACCCCCCACATCCACCGCACCGTCTTCCCGGCCCATGTTTATCTGCTCACCCAGCACGAATTCATCCTCATCCGCGAGACCGACCTGCAGAACCGCCCGGATAATTACGGCGGCATCTGGGATTACGCCCAACTGAGCCACATCAAGACCATGAGTATCTCCGAGTGCAGTGACGGCCTGCTCAAATTCACCGTTGCACTCAATGACGGGCCTGCGCTCGAAACCCGCTTCCAACCCGCCCTGCGCCCGCAGATCGAGCAGATGATCGATCAGTTCAAAGCCCTGACCGCGAAAGCCTGATCTCTCGCCCTTGATTTTAAAACGCCGGGATTCTGCGCAGAATCCCGGCGTTTGCTCTTAAGAACTCTGCCACTTTGCAATATGTGATAGTAATTCAACTCAAAAACGCTATAATTGTTTAACATTTATTTTTCCGAAATTGGGGGGACAAAAGATGCCGTACAAAAAAGGGCAAGCAGGCAAATCAACCTTTGAAATGGCGGATAACCGCTATAAAACGCTGATCAAGATCGGCGTCGGTGGAATTATTATCTTTGTAATAATTCTTTTCATATTCAACCACGCAACCGCACTTGGAATTGGCGGTGGCGGGTTTTTAATCCTGCTTTTCCTCATCCTTGGATTTCGAAATATTTTTGAAGGTGTTTTGGATAAAAAAGGGAAAGAAGTAAAAAGAGCCCGCCGCGGAGCCAAAGCTGAAGTAAAGGTAGATTCCCTGCTCGACGAACTTTCGGAGGATTACTGCGTTTTGAACGACGTGGAAAGCGGATACGGCAACATCGACCATATCGTGATCAGCAAATACGGCGGAATTTTTCTGATCGAGACCAAGAGCCACGGGGGCAGGGTAACGGTGGAAAACGGCGAGCTGCTGCTTAACGGATATCCGCCGGAGAAAAACTTCATCACGCAAACGCTGAACAACGCCTACTGGCTGCGCGACCGCGTGGCTGAACTTACCGGGATCAAATCGTGGATCACTCCGCTAATCGTCTTCACCAATGCCTTCGTACCCTTCAATCCCCCGCTGCGTGGGATTAAGATCCTCAACAAAAAGTTCCTGGTGAGCACTATCGAGAAGAGCAATACCGGGAACGCCAGCAATTTGAAGGTTTGGGAAGCAAGAGAAATAATTGAAGAGGGATTGTTGGGGGAAACGCAGATACCATTTTAATAATTTCAAGCATATTTATTATTGAAATTGAGATCTATTCGCGGAGGTGGAATTATGAAATTAAGAAAAATTCTAAATATTTTTTGGGACGATGTAAGTAAGGGCGAAAATATTGATGTTTATGTTTCCATTATTGTTGCATTTATTTCATCTATTTTAAGTTTTTTTAATATCATTTCTGCTTCAATACTGAATGGAATATTTTTAGCGATTTTGTGTGTTATTGTGATTTCTTCATTAGTAAGCAGACACAAGCTATCACTGATTGAAACCGAAAACCAACAAGTAATAAATTACATTAAGAATATAGGGGTAAATTCTTCGGATTTCTTCAAATCTAGGAAAGTTTTATCTGTCCTACAAAATATAAAGGGGACAACAAAATCTCTTGATCTTCTTGGACAATCGTTAAATGGGTTCTCGCTTCAATATAAAGCAGAATTAATAAATTTAAAAAAATCAGGGGTAAAAATTAGGTTACTTGTCACAAATCCAGACAATGAGGCTTTACAAAAGATGATAAGTCTTCGTTGTTTAGAAACATCTGATGAAAAAAGCCATAAAAAAATTGTCCAGTTAGCCATAGATAATTTTTTGTCAATTATTGGAATTGAACCAAACGGTGGAAGCATTGAACTCCGTGTAACAGATTTTCCTCCGCATTTTAGTTATCTGGGAATGGATAATTCAACGGAAAATGGGACAATACAAATTGAAATGTATTTAGATCACAATGCCCTTGCCGATAATCCAATTTTTATTCTAAAAAAGAATATTGATAAAATTTGGTATTCATCCTTTCATGACCAATATGAATTTCTTTGGGATAATGCAACTAAAATAATGGGAAATAGATAATTGGTTAATTTTAAATCATACTGAATAATTCTTTTAACCTTTCTCTTTTTTCCCTTATAATATCTTCCATGCCTCCCTTTGACCTGATTGCCCTGGACGCCGACGATACNNCTCTGGCACAACGAGACGCTCTACCGCGCTTCTCGCAACGAGTTCGTGCGCCTGCTGGCGGATGTAGCTTCGGAAGACACCATCGTTAACAAGCTGGACCAGATCGAGGGCCGCAACCTGGAGCCGTTCGGCTTCGGCATCAAGGCATACACGCTCTCGCTCATCGAGACCGCCGTGGAGCTGACGGACGGCCAGGTCTCCGGGCGCACCGTGGCCCAGATCGTTCAACTGGCGCATGAGATGGTCGACGCTCCGGTGGAACTGCTCGACGGCGTGGCCGAGACCCTGCCCGTGCTGGCCGAACACAATCAGTTGATGCTGCTCACCAAGGGCGACCTGCTCGACCAGGAACGCAAACTCAGGCGCTCCGGGCTGGCGCAGTACTTCAGCGCGGTGGAGATCGTCAGCAACAAAAACACCTCTGGCTATGCCGCCGTCTTGCAGCGCCACAACCTCTCCGCGGCGCGCTTCATGATGGTCGGCAATTCGCTGCGCTCTGACGTGGTGCCCGTGCTCGAACTGGGCGGCAGCGGCGTCTTCATCCCCTTTGAGATCACCTGGCTGCACGAATCCGCCGAGACTCCGTCCGCGGACAGGGCCGGCTTCTACGAGTTGAAGACCTTCTCCGAACTGCCCAACTTGATCGAAAAACTAAACCACCAAGCTTAACCACGAATTACACTAATTTGACGAATTACACGAATTGTGGTTCTTTCTTAGTGCTCTTGGTGTCTTTGTGGTTGATGAACAAAATATTTAATTACCACGAGGGCACAAAGGTCACGAAGAAAACCGCGCTTTAGCATCCTCTGAAAAACATCACCACGAATTACCCGAATTGAACGAATTTTTTAAAATTAGTGTAATAGGTGTAATTCGTGGATGAGATCTACAGGCTTAACCACGAAATTCACTAATTTGACGAATTTACACGAATTGGTTCTTTCTTAGTGCTCTTGGTGTCTTTGTGGTTGATGAACAAATATTTAATTACCACGAAGACACGAAGGTCACGAAGAAAACCAGCTTTAGCGTCTTTTGTGGATTTATTGATTTTGAAAATTAGCATAATTAGCGGATAAATTGTTTTTAAAAATTTGTGGACAAATTGCCCTTGCGCGCGGGTTTTTTGATCTCTTTGAGGTGGTGTTTGGCGCAGTAGGCGCGGATGAGGAGCACGAAGTCGCTGCCGTAGCGCTCCAGCTTGACCTTGCCCACGCCGCTGATGCGCAGCAGACTGGCGCGTTTTTGCGGATAGTAGGTAGACATCTCCACCAGGGTGCGATCCGGGAAGATGACATAAGGCGGCACGCCGGCGCTGTCGGCCAGCTCCTTGCGCTTTTGGCGCAGCAAGGCAAAAAGGGCACGGTTGTACTCGGTCTCTTCTGAGGGTTCGGTTTCTGCGGCGGGTTTCTTACGGCGGGTCGTAGCGATCTCCACCACCGGCGGCTGAAGATGGATGGGGGTGCGCTTGTAAAGCGCCTGCAAAGCGCTTTCCGTCAGGCTCAGGGTGGCAAACTGGAATTTGCCGTACTCCTTGAGATACCCCTGTGCCAGCAGACTCTGCGCCAGCAACTGCCATTCGGCGCGCTCCAGTTCGCGACCAATGCCGAAAGTCGTCAGTTTGTCGTGGCTGTTCTTGAGCACGCGTTCGCTGCGCTCCCCCAGCAGCACTTCGATGATGTACTCCGTGCCGTGCGCCTCCCCGGCGCGTTTGACGCAGGAGAGGAATTTTTGCGCCGCCACGGTAGTCTGCAGCGGCAGGCGCGGCGCAGCGGCCATCTTTTCAACCGGGTGCAGCGGCGCCGGGCGGATGACGCCGGAGCGGCGGCAGTGGTCACAGGCATTGCAGCTTGGGGCAGTGTAATTTTCGCCAAAATAATTCAGCAGGGGTTTGCGGCGGCAGACAAAGTTGTTCTCGGCATAATCCACCAGCGCGTCTAAATGTTGTTCGGCCACCTGGCGCTGTGCGCCTTCTTTTTGGTCAATGAAATAATGCTGCTTGGCGATATCCGCACTGCTGTAGAGCAGCAGGCAGGAGGCAGGCAGACCGTCGCGTCCGGCGCGGCCGATCTCTTGATAATATTCTTCAATGCTCTTGGGCAGATCATAATGCAGCACAAAGCGCACGTTGGGTTTGTTGATGCCCATGCCAAAAGCGATAGTCGCCACCACGATCTGCACGTCG
>PMIV01000039.1 GCA_003158355.1 Anaerolineaceae bacterium | reverse complement strand
AAAAGAAAAACTTTGAATTCTTGGGTATTGATAGGGTTTTAGGGAGTTAATATGAATGAATTTGAAGAAATATTAGAAAAAAATCTTCATGAACTATTTGAACCAGCTGAATTTATGACTAAGTTATTACAAAAGGAATTTAGGCAAAAAAGAAATGTTGATTTAACCAAAGACCAAATAGTGCAACTTAAGATGTTATTAAAAAAGATTATTAACCAGAGAGATATTCCCAGCGTTCTACAAATTGAAATTAACGATGATAAAAGTATACAAATAACAGAAAGTTCCAATACTTCAGACCAAATAATTAATATCGGGATATTAGCCAATAAAGAAATAGATAAAATTAACAAAGGAATTCCAAATTTAATCGAGGAATGCTCTGAAATGGGGAGTAAACTCCTTCTTCAAAACTTTAAAAAACATAATAAAAATAATCTGCTTAAACACAGAAAAGAACAAGCATTATTTAATAAAGGGCTCTATTCAAATTGGGGAGTAGCGATAAATTTATTGGAATCCTTTGTCCTTCTAATTCAAGAAATTGGATGTGAATATAATGAATATATCCAACAAATAGAAAACGACGATATAACTCCTAAATTTGAAATACTGCGAAGGTCTCACGCAAGAAGTTGTCAAGTTGCTTTGGAGATCGTTACCCTATTAAAAAATGGTTTTGCAGATGGTGCGCACGCAAGATGGCGTACTTTACATGAAATAGCAGTTGAAACAAACATAATACAAAAAAATGATGATGACTTAGCTGTTTCTTATCTAGATCATCTACAAATACAGGACTATAAATCCGCAAAAATCTTTCAGCAGCATTGTTTAAAACTTCATTATGAGCCGTTCTCCTTGGAAGAGATGGAAAAAATTACGGAATCTTATAATGATTTAATAATTAATTATGGAAAAAACTATTCCAGTGAGTATGGTTGGGCAACTAAAATTATTAAAGGGAAAGTTCCAAAATTTTGTGATCTTGAATCAATTGCTGAATTTGAACATATGCGTCCATTTTACAAATTATCTTGCATGAATGTACATGGTGGGCCTAAAGGTCTGATATACCGGCTAGGTTTAACTGATGAGCAGCAAAGAAACATTTTGCTTGCAGGACCTAGCACAAATGGGTTGGGTGATCCTATACAAAATGTGGCGTATTCATTATTGCAAATCACATGTGCATTATTAAACTATGAAATAAACTTGGATTATTTGATAGAACTCAAAGTTTTAAAAAAGATCGAAGAAGAAATATTTCAACTCGTTGATCAAATTGAAAATGTTTAATTATTTTTACTATAGTTTAGGTTAATCTACTTTTATAGATTAATTTGTTTTTTTATTGTGCTATTACGCGAGTAAAAATATTGATTGTAATTATCCTTTTTATATTTAAGACAAATATTGATTTTTGATCATAAAAACTCGAAATTGAATTTTTTAATTTAAAAAGAACTTAAGAAACTATTTTCAAATTTGCCAGCGAAGCCATCAGGTGTTTGAGACCGTAGTCGGAGAAATGCACGTCCAGAATCTCTTCGCCGTCAGATTCGAGCTTGCTTTCGAGCACAATGCCGTCGCCAAATTTGTCGCTGTGCACGCGCTGGCCAGCTTTGTAAGCGGATTGCTTGTTGGCGGGGGCAGGATGATATTCCATGCTGACGCGGCGGGTGGAGGGTTTGTTGTAGGCGGGTCCCCAGGTCATATCCGCTTCCTGGCTGGCTCGGCGGGTGGAGCCGCGTTTGCCCTGGTTGAGGACGAGCCTGTCGTCGATATCCTGCAAAAAGCGCGAGGGTTCGCCGTAATCGTAATCGCCAAAGGTACTGCGCCGTTCGGCGCGCACCAGGTAGAGCTGGTCTTTGGCGCGGGTGATGCCCACGTAAAAGAGGCGGCGTTCTTCGGCCATCTCTTCGGGGTCGTCGCGGCTGCGGCTGTGCGGCAAAATGCCCTCATCCATGCCGACGATGAAGACCTGTCTGTACTCCAGCCCCTTGGCGGCGTGCAGCGTGAGCAGGGTGACCGAACTGGTGTCCTCTGCCTGCGGCTGTTCTTCCTGGTCTTCAATGGTATCCTGGTCGGAAACCAGGGCCAGGTTCTGCAAGAATTCGGTCAGGCCGCGTTCCTGAAAATCCAGCGCCAGGCGTTTTAACTCTTCCACGTTCTCCCAACGGTCGATGCCTTCATCAGTTTGATCGTTGATGTAATTTTCATAGCCCACGTCCAGCAAAATGCGCTCGAACAGGTTGACCAGCGAGAGCTTCTCTTTGAGCGCGCACCATTCCACCAACTGGGCGCCAAAATCAGCCAGCAGCCCCGCGGAGCGGCCGATGAGCGGCCAGAAGACGGATTTTTCATTGCTGCGGCCCAGGTCGAGCAGAGCTTCGCCGCTGCTGATGCCGGCCTGATTGGCCGCGGCCTGCAAGTTCTGCATGGTCTTTTCGCCGATGCCGCGCGGAGGCACGCCCACCACCCGCTGCAGGCTGACCTCGTCGGCCGGGTTCTCGACCAGGCGCAAAAAGCAGATGATGTCTTTGACCTCGCGGCGGCCGTAGAAGCGCTGCGCTCCCACCAGGTGGTAGGGAATGCCGGCGTGCATGAAGGCTTCTTCGATGAGGCGGGACTGGGCGTTGGTGCGGTACATGACGGCAAAGTCGCTGGCTTTGCTCTTCTTGCCGCCCAGGTAACCGGCGATGGTATCCACCACAAAACCGGCTTCGGCGTGGTCATCCACGCCGTCGTATTTGATGATCTTGTTGCCGGCGCCGCGCTCGGAGAAAAGATGCTTGGGGGTGCGGTTGTGGTTCTGATCGATGACGCCGCGCGCCGCATCCAGGATCACCTGGGTGGAGCGGTAATTTTGTTCCAGCAGGATCTTCTCGCATTTGGGGAAGTCCTTTTCGAAGCGCAGCACGTTGCGGTAATCGGCGCCGCGCCAGCGGTAGATGGATTGGTCCTCATCGCCGACGACAAAAATGTTCTGGTGCAGCGAGGAGAGATGCTGCAGCAATTCGTATTGCGCCAGGTTGGTATCCTGGAATTCGTCCACCAGCACATGATGGAATTTGGAGGCATATTTTTCGCGGATGGCCGGGTTTTCGCGCAGTAATTTGGCGCCCCAGAGCAGCAGGTCGTCAAAATCGACGGCGTTGTTGGTGCGCAGCATGGATTCATACAGGGCATAAACGCGGGCGACCACCTCTTCACGGTAGTTGCGGGTCTGCACTTCAGTGGGGCCGAGCAGGTCGTTCTTGGCGGCGGAGATGGCGGCATGCACGCTGGCAGGACGGTGCATCTTCTCGTCGATCTTGAGCTCGCGCATGGCGCGCTTGACGAGGGTTTCCTGGTCGTCGCTGTCGAAGATGACGAAGTTGGAGGTGAAGGGAAGCGAGGCGGATTCACGGCGCAGCAAGCGGGCACACATGGCGTGGAAAGTTCCCAGCCAGATGCCGTCGATGTTGGCGCGAACCAGGTTGGACACGCGGTTTTCCATCTCACGGGCGGCCTTGTTGGTGAAGGTG
>PMIV01000091.1 GCA_003158355.1 Anaerolineaceae bacterium | reverse complement strand
TCCAGTGCAATTCCCACCGGATTTCCAAAACCATCGATACCGGCAGAGTAATCTCCCCAAACCCGCACGATCTGCCCCTTGTTGGTAAATTCAAGCACGCGGAAACCCGCTGGATCAGTCACAAAGACATTTCCCGAATCATCCACAGCCAGGAAAGGTTTATTCTCGGTAGATTGGTTATTCCAGGCATTTACATCCCAGGACCGTGTAAAGTCAAACGTTTTACCGCTTGCATCGGGGGTGAATACTTGAATGCGTTTATTCCATGTATCCGCCACATAGACCAGGCCATCTTTGTCAACCGCTATTCCCACCGGCTCATCAAATTGACCGCCGTCCATTCCATAAGTACCAAATTCAGCAATATAAGTACCATTCCCGTCAAAAACAACCACACGTTTATTACCGGTATCAGTCACGTACACGTCGCCTTTTTGGTCAACTGCTATTCCACGCGGGCCCCAGAAAGCAGTTGGGGATTCTCCCTGCCCTGCCGTGCCCCACATAGTAATAAAAGAGCCGTCAGCAGAAAACTTTTGAATGCGATAATTCCAGGTGTCGGCTACATAAACCGAACCATCAGGGCTCACCGCGATTCCCCAGGGCTCTTTGAAAGAGCCACCAGGCGCGGAACCCTGATTGACATTGCCCGCTACTCCCCATGAGGTGAGCAGTTGACCTGTTGCTGAAAAGTGTTCAATTCGGGAGTTGTTGGTGTCTGTCACATACACAGAACCATCAGGTGCCAGCGCAATTCCATGTGCATCAGAGAATTGTCCAGCAGCCGTCCCCGCCTGACCGAAGAAAGAATCGGGGGTAAGCTTCGCATAATAATTTGCATACGGGTCCACAACAGTCACCGCAGATTGAGCGGGTGTCGTTCCATAATCCCATATTTCAGCGACAATATCTTTTTTGATGAAAAAATGCAATCCTGCTGAAGGCTGCCAGGTTTCCAGCGTGAGACTCTGATTATTGGTGATCTTGGCGTACAGCGTATAATCCTTGTTGAACCAGATATCGAAGAGCGCTTCAAGCATCTGTGGGTTCGACACAGCGTTTTTCACCCGTTCATAGGTCAAGTTGGTGTAATCCATCATCGGCCACCACAACCGTTTGTAATCATATTGATTGTAACTATTTCCCAGAATAGATTGCGTTTTGGTGAGCATGGTGTCGTCACTGATCACCAGCGGGTAATTGAGCAAATCTTTGGTAAGCGCATCTTTGTACCACATCTTGTTCGGGTAATCACGGAAATACCACCAATAGGGATACAACGCATCTCCGAGATAGGCTACTTTAATATTTTTTCCGCCGGTGATTCGGGTTGAAATTTCTTCCACCTGGCTCAAGATTTGTTTGGGGCCGGCAGCTCCATGAGCATAGACCAGGAATTCTTTGGCATTATCAAAGTTAATATAATTAGCCTGATACGAGGAACGGGCAGTCAAAATAGTTAATATCAGGAAGAAACCCGCCACAGCCAGGCGCCAAAGATCTTTGCCGTTCCAATCTTTGAGAAATGCCAAGACGCCCCAGGCACTGAGAACACAGGCTAGAACTGAAAAAATAAAGGTGCTGGTCACCTGGAGCTGATCTAAATTTATACCAGCGAATGGTTTATTCGGGCCAACCAACACTCCCAGAGCAACAAATAGGCTGACCAAAAAAACAGGCACTAAAAGAGCAGCAAAGAGACCTTTACCATTTGCCAGTTTTTTCCACGGAGTGGTCTCGACCAGATACCCCACTCCCCAACCGGCTGCCAACAGCACAGGCATGACGATGTAAAATGTCAGCCACGGCATTTTTTCGCCGGCAATGCTGTAGGCAATTAAGCTCAAAATAGAGAAGAAAACCAAAAAGGATAATACCGGAAGTCGTTTGTTTAATTCCGGTTCTTCTTCAACTAGAACATCCTCTGCCAGACCTGTTTGTGATTCTGGGTTAGAAATTTGCAACTCAACTAGTTCCGGCTGACGGGTCTCAGGTAAGGTCATTTGCTCGAACACGGGTTTCTGGACTTCAACAGATTGAGCAGCCGGAGAAATCCCGGGCAGGGTAGAAAACAACCGGTGTCTTGTTGCATAGATCACTGCCAGAATTGTACCCAGTGCCGAGAGATACTCGTACATGGGGATTTGCAGGAAAGTGTAGTAATACCAGGGCTGTGTGCCGCGGCTGACCGATTGCTGTGAGAGCCAGTAACCCAGCGCACCAACAATCCCGGTGAAGAAACCCTGTCCATTGGTGAAGAAAGTGGTGAAAAACACAGTGAAAATTGCATAGAAAATTCCTGCAGCGCTTAACCAAATGGAAGGTTTCCATATCAGGCCAATGAAAACTGCGATCAAACACATAATTACCAGGATAATCGAAGTATGGATCAGCCCGGCTTGCGTATAATCGATCGGGTCCCATCCCAGTAATTTCACCGGGAATGCAGTTAACAAGGGTAGAACCAGGGTAAGGGTCAAGATCAACAGATCGAAAGAGCGAATGGTTTTGACAGTTTTCCAACTCAACCCGGCGAAGAGATTGATGAGAGCAATGACCACAGCAATCACAGCCAATCCAAGTCCGATGAGCATCACAGCATGATAAAGGGGTAATAACCCCTGCCAGAAGGGATTTGTAAACGGCTGCGAAGTAGAATTTGCCTTCGCTTCCATTGTCGAAGCGATCATGGCCACCCCGGCCAATAGAAGCGCAAAGATCATGGTAAATGAAAAAGCATCCTTATACAGCTTATTTTTCCATTGCTTTTTCGTAACATCTTTTAAGAAAACCACTCCTAAAAAGATCAGCAAAATAGCGGTGTAAATAAAAGCCGTTTCTTCGGCGCAAAATTGCAGCGAAAGCATCGCCGCCAATATTAGTAATGAAGAAGTTTTCCCCTTCTCTAGATAATA
>PMIV01000095.1 GCA_003158355.1 Anaerolineaceae bacterium | reverse complement strand
GAGCAAACGCTCACCTTCCGCGGTCGGAATCACCATTGGCTCACCGCCAGACATGACGGCGACTACCGAATTGGTAGTACCTAAATCAATACCTATAATTTTTCCCATATATACCTCCTATCGAGCTACTCGTACCAGCGCCGGTCTTATTACGCGGTCGCCGATCATATAACCTTTTTGAACTACTTCAATAATCTGCCCACTTTGATGCGAAGGGCTGTCTTCATGGGTGATGGCCTCATGGCGGTTTGGATCAAATAATCCTTCATCCACCGGCATTTGGCTTACCCCGCAAGATTCGACCAGGTTGATTAATTTACGATAGACTAATTCCATTCCATCAGCCCATGCACCTCCATCGCCGCTATTGGGGCGTAATTTTAATGCTCTTTCCATATCATCCAGAATGACCAGAAATTTTTTAACCGTATTAGCGGCCACATTCTGGCTGAGCGCTTCTTGTTCGCGTTCGATCCTCTTTTTATAATTGGTAAAATCGGCGCGTTCACGTTGCCAGCATTCCAGGTTATCACTGGCCTTTTTTCTGAGTTCTTCCAGTTCAGCTTTTAAGGTATCCTCATTTTCTTGTGAGATTTCCAACTGAACTTCGTTTTCCTGGAGACTGTCAGAAGAGGGGTTAACCAGTTCTTCGGCTGCCATTTCGTTTTTTTTCTCTTTTTGTTTCATGCACCATCACCTTTGTTTCAATTTATTCAACCATCGTATCCATCAACAGGCTGCTGAGCAGACCTGAGAGGAAACGAACGGTCGAAATTGTTCTTCCATATGACATACGCAGCGGTCCAAGAACACCGAGCGATCCGGTAGCCAGGCCGGGTTTACCATATCTCCCCAGAACCATCGAGAAAGGTCTTAATTCTTCCCAAGTGCCTTCGCCACCGATAATGACCTGAACACCGCCAATGCTGCTGTTGGCTGCTGTTCTTTCCAGGACTTCCTGTAACAAAGAACGTTCTTCCAGCACCCGTAACGCCCGGCGGGCATCATCATTCCCTGAAAATTCAGGTTCTGCCATGACGTTGGTCAACCCATCCAGAAACACCTCTCCGGTTGTACTGCTGACCGAATGTAATTCATCCATAATCCAACCCAGGGCCGTCTTTTCCAGGCCTTGAGTCTGATTCTGGCGGGATAATATTTCATCAGCAGTCATCCCTTGAACAAAAGTGCGGATATGATCTGCCGTGGTTGATAATTTTTCCTGGTTAAACGATTCGTCCAACGTCACAAAACGCTGGCGAATTTCTCCACCCAGCAAGACCAATACCATTAATATTTGTTGACCGCGGGTGGCAACCAGTTCCACATGTTTAAAGCGTGTCTTATCTGAATGCGGAGGTGTAATTAAAGAGGCGGCATGTGATTGGCTGGCCAGAATGGAAGCAGCCAACTTCATCCACTCATCCACATCGGGACGGGTCTGGTAAAACTGGTGGCTGATCATAAATTGGGTTGAGTCCGGAAGTTCTGTCCGCCTGAGCAGCCGTTCGACAAAATATCGATATCCTTCTTCGGTGGGGACACGTCCGGCAGAAGTATGCGGTTGGCGCAGATATCCCATTTCGGTTAGCAGTCCCAACTCATTGCGAACTGTGGCAGAACTCATATCAAGCTGATATTGTTCCACCAGATTTTTAGATCCAACCGGGGAAGCTGTTCGAATATATTCGTGCACCACCAGGGTGAGGATGATTTTCTGCCGATCACTCAGCTCCATATCAACTCTTCCTTTTGTTTAGCACTCTCGCCTTTAGAGTGCTAAATTGACGTATTTCATAATACCATGCTCA
The DNA here is from genome assembly GCA_003158355.1 of Anaerolineaceae bacterium. GTDB lineage: Bacteria > Chloroflexota > Anaerolineae > Anaerolineales > Anaerolineaceae > UBA6107. The sequence goes on along the minus strand of PMIV01000095.1, from coordinate 2,384 downwards.
CTGACCAACGTCAAGCGGATTATGGAATTTCTGATAAAAAATATATAATTTTTAGATAGATCATTGATATAAACCCCCGTTTTTTATAAAATTATGCCCTCTAAAAGATATTTTCTTTCTATTATTAACATCAAAAAATATAATCGCTTTCGGGTTATATGGTAAAATTTTTATAGTCGAAAAAACCTTATTTTTTTCAAGACAGGTCGTGTACTTATGAACCGTACTTATTGTAAATTAATTATATTCCTTTTATTATCCAGCGCCCTTGCTTCAGGCTGTAGTGTGATTTTCCCAACACCCACAGTCACGCCAACCGCTACAGCTACATCCACCTCAACTCTCACTCCTACCGCTACGGCGACACTCACGCCCTCAGCAACTCCCACCAGCACCAATACCCCGACCATCACGCCCAGCCCGACTGCAACAAAACCGCCTTTAATGGCAAAATTCCTGAATCTCAGCAATCTGGGATTAAGAATTGAACCCAACCGCAATTTCAGTGTTGATGTGGGTTTTCTGAATGTGGGCACAGAACCATGGGGTGCCGGTTTTTGTATCGTGGCAATTAATAACGGCATGGTTGATCTTTCCTACGAATTAGCTCCGCACTGCGTGGGCGATCAGGGTACTAAAAGAGAAATTGAACCTGGCTACCAGCTTCATCTGACGTTTGGCTCCTTTGGTTCCGAATATCTTGGCCCCCATTACTGGAATTATATTCTGGTTGATCCCAAATGCAAACAGGTTCCGGGCGGGATTGCGCACTATTATTACACTTCATTTTAAAGAAGATAAGAATTTCCAAAACCGGCCTCAACTGGCCGGTTTTTTTATTATGTTACTGTATCAAATTCCCATAGATTAGCAAAAGAGAGATTTACGACCATGGATGAACCACGATAATCTCTTGACCCACGGTTTAGCTTGGTCAGGGCCATGCAATATTGGCATTGGTTTAATTATGGTTTCTGAGTATTCTACCTCGACATTGGGTAAACGATGAATCATTTTCTCTGGCATTTGTACTGGCAAATACTGGTAAGCATGACATTTCAACTCCTCACCATATCGACACAAAGCTAACATTGCACGCAGACCGGGCAATCGCCAGGAACAGCCTCTCCCTTTTATCCGATGAACCACCAACTTATCCACATTCCCTTCAATTGCACCCAGGTAAACAGGATTAGTATATCCTCGCTTCTCCAGGTCTAACAAACCATCCTGGTTATGCTGCACATATTTATAGAATTCCAAGAGGAGGTCTTTTTTTCTTCCTTCAGCTTGTTCTATTTGTTGTATTAATTCATGTCTTGCCATTGCAAAACCTTTTTGACGTAATTTCTCAACCATTTCTTTGGCCGCCACTCGATCTTGATATGCCCTTCGAGCTGCTCTATGCAGATGAAACCGATCAAGAATAAATTCTTGAGGCAATTCAATCCGATCAAAACTGTGCCGTACCCATTGGTTGCCGTCTCCTCCGATTATCAGCAATTGGGTCTGTTCCAAATCGTACGTAAGATGGGCTTCTCGTAATATTTGCTCTTGCCATTTCATCGAATTCAGCCCTATTGCTGTAATACAGTGTTTGTTTTCCAGTCGGTAACGGTCTTTCCCAATTTGTTTGCGACCTGTACTCAGAATTCCTACTCGTACTTCTGCTGATTTGCGCTTTTCTCTTTGTAAATGCACCCAAACACCGTCACTTTCTCCATACAACACTGGCGCTTTTATCTTTCCAGCTTCCAACTGTCCACCGGTTTCAAATATCCGCCTCCGTTCTGCTTCTTCTCCATCCGCTATCCGGCTGCCTATTTCCCAGGCCATCCGTTGAATGGCGCTGTGACTAATCGGCGTCTTTATCAGCCAACTCAGTTGTTTGGCTGCCAATCGGTATGTCCCGGTTCCGGCCAGTGACGAGCCCATTTCTTGGACCCGTTTGCTTACCCGCCCATATCGTTCAATTCCTAATAATTCATCCACTGGCTTTCTTCGCCTTTTCCTCTCGTCCAAATAGATCCGACGCCGATATTTTATTGCTCCAAGGCTGCTGATTAGCCAACGACCTTCTGTTCCTGCATTTCGCCAACTCTCCGGTACTTCTAATGCAACCCGATCATCTATTGCCTGGATGCTGGCTTTGATTACTTGATGCCCCATTTCTTGGACTAATTCTTGGATATCTTCCTCCAATTCATTAATCGCTACCGCTTTTTTATATTTTATTTCTTCGTCCTCTATTTTTATTGCTATACTTATTTGGACAGAGTTTTCTGTCATTTGAGAGTTCCTTTCTTGTTGTTTTTTCGCTAACTTCAATATTGATCGGAACTCTCTCTTTTTGCAATCCTTTCTATGGATTTTCTTTACTGAAA
>PMIV01000255.1 GCA_003158355.1 Anaerolineaceae bacterium | reverse complement strand
TAGAAAAGACCAGCGAATAAGGCACCAATTCTTCCGAGATAACGCTTAAAAGCCAACAAAATAAAAGCGATTGTTGCAACACTGAACAAGGCACTGGGGATCCGGGAGGTGTAATCGTTATCGCCTAAAAGAAAATAAGTGGCTGCTATCAGATGAAACTGCAATGGGCCGTGTGTGACTGGGCTGTGAACATATCCCTGCCCCTGGTAGAGTTCGTAAGAGGGCACGACGTGGTTAACTTCGTCGTGGCTCATATCCCGTTCGCCCAAATTATAGAAGCGGCTGATCACTGCCAGTATCAAGAGAATGGCAATGATCAAATGCTCGATTTTAAATTTTGGGAAAAAAGGGAATACTGACCTGTCTAACCAAGAACTGTTGTTATCCGCTGATGGAGAAATATCCATATTGTTTTATCCTTGATTGCCATTTTCACATAATAATTGACTATACTTGAATCTCAAAAAACCGGCAAGATTCTACTTATGGAATTTAAAGTCCTCTGCAAATTTTTTGGTTATTGAGAGGCCAAATTAAAATAGTTATAGACTGCTCGCGAAAGATTTGCCAGCAGTAAATTGCCATTATCCCAAATGATTTGCTGGTCACTTTGTGTATAGACCGCGAGAATATAATTTCCACCCGGTGAGTAAATGATTCCTGCATCGGCCAAGACATTGATGGTTTGATCTGCATTATCTGTCCAGCCGTGTTTATGCGCAATTTGTGTCCCATCCGGCAGCCCGCCTCGTAATAATCCTGGCTGCTCATTGCGGATGAGATAAGTGATCATGGATTGGCAATCATTTTGGGTAATTTGGCCCGAAAAAACGGCTGCAAATGTTCCTCCACCTGTTTCTGCACATTCATAGATATCATCCAACAGGCTCGCCATATCCGCAGGTGTTGTCTGGCTGTAACTATCCGGGCTGGTATTGATATCTGTCCGTTGGTTGGCCGGGGTTTTTGTTGCGACCAGCAGAGGAGCCCCAACATAAAACATACCGCCTAAAAATGTATCGTTAAGCCCCAACGCTTTCATATCACTTGTTACTCCCAGAGGACCGATGTTCGGGTCGATGACCAATTTCATGAGGGTATCGGGGGCTGTATTGCTGGATGTTTCGACCATTTCCTCGACAAGTTTTGTAAAATCTGAAGTAACTGGTTTGCCCGTCCTCTTGAAAGAACTGACCATCACTGGAACTTTGATAGTACTGGCTGCGGAAAATGCAATATTTGGGTCAAGAATTTTCCCATCTTGATAAGCCAACTGCATTTCCTGCTCGGTCTGCAAATCCAAGAGATAAATCTCAGTTACTCCACTGAACTTGGAAACATCGATAATTTGCCGTAGGAGAACTTTCAAGTTTTCCAACGAGGGTTTTGAAGATGCGATCTTATCCACCGTCAAATTCACCACCCGTGAAGTGGGTGAACGTAAGGCCATTCCTACCAATGTTACCGAGCGCTCCAAATTTAATTTTGTGCCGGTTTTTCCCTGGACAAAATTGACCCCTCCAGGAATTGGCGAATAGGCTTGAGCAGGTTGGTCATACCTCAATGCAATTTCATTTTGCAGATAATCTTGCAGGGCAGTCTCATCGATTGTGGCTACCAGTGGGATATCTTGCGAAGAAGGAAAACGGTTGAAAATATAATTCCAAAAAGCACTCCAGAACGGAGTGGAACTGCGCTTTTGATCGGCTGCAGTGATAATGGCGTTCAAATCCAGTGTAAAACCCAAAGCAGCCGGTTTTACCTGAATCACGGCATCGTTGTAATGTAATTCCACTGGCAATGAATAGGCTTGCGTTAATCGATCAGCAGCTTCGTCCAAAGTCAACCCACCCACAGGTACATTAGCAATCGTGGTTCCCAAAGCAAAACCTGAGCGCAAACGGCTAAAAGCAATTAATTCCACAACTAGCAAAAGCACTGCTGAAATAATCAGCGCCAACGAAATCCATCTTAGTAAAGAAAAATTCTTAACTCGATTCATACAAAATACTCCTGGCTGTGAAAGCCACCTTCGATTTTACCAGATATCGCTACGCTCAATATGTGGCGGTTTCACAAAGGTTGGATATACTTAATTCATGTCAGATACACAATCACCATTTTTACAGCGACTTAAGGATATTTACCCTTTCAGCGATTTGGACAGTGATGATTTAGGGCTGCTTTTACCTTTTCTTGAACGATCCAAGATCAATCCGGGAAGTTCGATCTTCTCGCCTGGAGAGAATGCGAAAACGTTTTTCTTTATCCTTTCTGGTAAAGTGGAAATATTTCTACCGGCAAAAGGTGGCCCTCGAAAACTGCAATTACTTGAAGCCTACGATCATTTTGGGGAAGATGCGCTTCTGAATCGCGAATACCAAACCGGAGCAATTGCCAAAACCTCAGTGTTGTTGGTGAAGATATCCAAAGAGAATATTGAGCGCGTTTGCAGAGAATCTTCAATTATTAAGCGTATTTTTCGCATGTTTGCCGCCACCTATAAAAATTATTGCAAAACACAGTTCACCTGGCGGCAGCCAACAGAAACCATTTTTCTGCTCTTACACCGTCACCCTTTTTTTCTCTGGATAAAATTAATTCCACTTTTACTCATCGTGCTGCTGGCTTTTTCCGGGCTGTTGTTCCTTGCGTTTACAGATTTACATAACTCAATAATATGGCTTGTATTGGCAGTATTCTCACTTTTCATGGGATTAGTACTGGGATTGTGGGAAATACTCGCCTGGTCAAATGAATATTTTGTTCTCACCAAAGACCGCGTTTTGATCCAAAAATTGTTGGTCGGAATTTTTGAGAGCCGGGTAGAAACACCCATGAATGCGATCCTTTCGGTGGGATTGAATACCTCATTCATTGGCCGGTTGATCGGCTACGGCGCTGTCACTGCACGCGCCTATACTGGCAACCTCGAGATCAACAAACTTCCTGACCCAGATTTGGTATATCCCTACCTGGAATATCGCCGGAAGTGCATTTTAGCGGACCAGCACCGTCAAGAAGCAGAAGCCATGCACTCCATGTTGGAAAACCGTTTTTACCCTGAACGGACACTAAACTCGCGGCCAACTCCGCCAATTGAAGAGAAACCGTCCGTGGTTAATTATTATGCTGATTCCTTCTCCGATCTTATTGCCCGTTTCTTTACGCTCCGTCTGGAAAAGGACGGTGCTGTCATTTACCGCACCCATTGGTGGATACTGCTTAAAAAATTGTTTCTACCTAACCTACTTTTAATTCTGATTGTCGTCACCACACTGGCTCGCATCACAGGATTATTTAATACCAACGCAGTGTTGCTCTACTCTCTGGAAATCTTAGCGGCAGTCATCGGATGGTGTTGGTGGTTCTACGAATATTATGACTGGCGCAACGATGTTTACATCATCACAGCCGATCAATTGGTCGATGTCAATCGGCGGCCGCTGGGGTTGGAAGATAAAAAGGCTGCCCCGATCAAAAATATTCAAACCGTGGAATATGAACGCAATGGCATCATTGCCATGGCACTTAATTTTGGCACAGTAAAGATCCAGATCGGCAACGAAGAACTCACTTTTGATGATGTTTACAACCCATCTGCCATTCAAATGGAGATATTCAACCGTTTCCATGAATTCACTGAACACACTCAAAAAATTGAACAAAAACGCATGACCGAATGGTTTTCGACTTATGATGGGATTCGCAACGAAGATGAAAATGAGAAGGGAAATCCGCCGAGAAACGGGTAAAATTGAAACGCTTTATTTAAGAAAAGNNTTCTCAGACGCAAAGCCCATAAAGTAACCGCGTTTGATAAAGATTTCCAAACACTGGTTGACGATATGATCGAAACACTGCGTGATGCCCCGGGTGTAGGCCTGGCAGCACCTCAGGTAGGGATCTCTGAACAATTGATCGTTATTGAGTACGGTGACGATGAAGATGAAACGGTACCAAAAAAATTATTTGTAGTAGCCAACCCCGAGATTATTCAAACATCAGAAACGATTGTAGAAGGTTTGGAAGGCTGCCTCTCTGTTCCTGACCTGGTGGGCAACGTGGATCGTTTTGAGAGCATCGTGGTGAAAGGTCTCAACCGCCACGGGAAACCCATTAAGATCAAAGCTCAAGATTGGCTGGCTCGCATTTTCCAACATGAAATCGACCACTTGAATGGCATCCTCTTCACTGACCGCACTGATAATGTGTGGAAACCGCGTGATGAAGATGAAGTTGCAGCAGACTGAGCAATGCGCCTGAATCATCTCTCTCTGACTAATTTTCGCCTTTTTTCCCGCCTGGACATGGACATGCCCGGGCGAATTCTCTTACTTGAAGGTAATAACGCCCAGGGAAAAACCTCGCTTCTGGAAGCCATTTATTTTTTGGCTACCTTTACCTCTTTTCATGCTCAAAATGACCGCCAACTGATTAACTTCTTGGTCAGCCGCGATGCACTGGCAGTAGGGCGCCTGGTAGCCAACTTCTCGCGTGCAGATAAGGACAGTCGTTTGGAAGTTCGCCTGACTCAGGAACTCAGCGGAACGGGTGGAACACGGCTACGAAAGGAAGTGCTGCTGGACGGTGTAAAAATTCCTCCCAACCAGGCTGTGGGCTTTTTTAATGCCGTTATCTTCTTGCCCCAAATGACGCGCATCCTCGAAGGCGGACCTGATGAAAGGCGCCGCTTTTTAAATTTAGCCATCGCCCAATCTGGACGC
>PMIV01000156.1 GCA_003158355.1 Anaerolineaceae bacterium | reverse complement strand
TACATAGGATTTCACGACGCGGATTCCGCGCAGATTTTCCTGGACAACGTTGTTCAGTTTATCGTAAGTGCGGAAGACGCGCTCGAATGTGGGGTGTACAAAATAGGCAATAAAAATCAGGCCGCCCCCCAAAAATGGGATAATTGCCAGAAAGATGAGTGCCAGTTTTGGGTTGATGGCAAAGGCCATGATCAAAGCAAATATGAGCATTACCGGGCTGCGGACGGCAATCCGGATGATCATCTGGAATGCGTTTTGCACATTGGTAATATCAGTGGTCAACCGGGTGATCAGGCTGGCAGTTGAAAACTTGTCGACGTTGGAGAATGAGAAATCTTGTACTCCGTAATACATCTTTTTACGCAAATTCTTGGCAAATCCAGACNNGTGTCCTTTTTGTATTCTGCCACACACGCAGCAAATTTCTTAATCATATATTTCCACTCCAGTGCTTGTAGTAATAAAACGTCGAGATATATTGTAATAAAGAAGAGATATTTATTTTACTGAATGAATCAAACAGGATTTGCGATTTGCATGTCCATCGGATTAATCAGTGATATTTTTTATGAGAAGGTTGAGGTATGACTTTATTTGAATTTGCTGCTCTTCGGATAAACCGGTGCACATTTTTTCTTCAAATATATCAATACTGTTGGCAATCTCTTTATCCAGAGCCAGGCCTTTTTCGGTGAGAAACACTTTTTTATAGCGCTTGTCCTTGGGTAGGGGGGCAGTTCCAATTAATCCTTTGTTCTCCATACGGGTCAAGATACTGCTCATGGTCGGATGAGAGAGAGCAAATTCCTGCTCCAGGTTTTTCTGGCAAATCTCTTTATCCTGATTATGTCTCAGGAAGCCAATAATAATTCCCTGGGTACCGGTTAGATCAAATTTTGCCAGTTGACGGTTTATATCCCGTTCAATAGCCGTATTAAGTGTCTTGATCAATCTTCCGAAATGCAAAAGAGGTCTCTTTTCTAATAAGTAGCATGCGACTTATTTTACAACCATGTTCTCTTTCTTACAAGGGGAATGCGGTTTCAATTAATTTTGGTTTTACGCTTGGCGAACTGGGTTAATTGAAGAATATGGATGGAGATTTTGAGCCGGGCTTGCTTACTTTTCCAATTTATTAGTACCTGCAATGGATATTGCAATGCACTGCAATGCCAACCAGGCGATATTCTTGAATGGCGGGATGATTCTGCCTGACCATGCAAGGTACATCCCATTCGTTTAATCTTGGGGAATCAAAAGCGGTTGCATAACTTGCAAATAGTGCATACCTTTCAGCTAGCACTCTCTCCAATCATTTCATCACCAATACCGTGAACAACTCGTCTTGCTCGATCTGCAGATTGTCATCCCGCCTTATCGAGGATTGCAAACGATGAATGCAAAAGAATTTTCAGGACATTCATTTGAGCAAGTCAGGTGAACTGCAAAAGCTGCAAACGGATTGCCCTTCAAAGAGGGCTTGGACCGCTGTACAAACGAAGGACAAATCGCTTTATCTTTTTTTTGACCTGTTACTGCCACGAGGTCGTTATTAAACTCAGGATTAATAGCAATAATTCAGTTCTTTTTAGGGACAGATGCAGTCATGGATGGGTAGTGTGATTAAGACCCCGCATGATTGCTTAAATTCATGCGTCAACAGGTTTCTCAAAGACAAAGTCGGGGTGAATGGGAAAACAGGATGATTTATTTTTCATAACAAGGAGTTATCGATGAATAGCACAATTTATATTATTGGAGTTATTTTGTTACTGGCAATTATTGGCGGCATAGTGGGGCTGATATTTGCCGTGCGTAATCGTTCAAAGAAATACAATGATAAATACGGGGCCGAATATCAAAATACCATCAAGACATTGGGGAACGAAAAAAAAGCCCAAAATGAGATGGATGAGCGTGAAAAACATGTGGGTGGCTTAGAAATTCGGCCTCTGACTGAAGAGGAACACACACTGTATCTGGCCAATTGGGCGGCAATCCAGGCTAAATTTGTGGATAATCCTTCGCAGGCAACCGTAGAAGCCGATCATTTGATAATGGAAGTAATGCAGACAAGGAATTACCCGATCTCCAGTTTTGAGCAAAGAGCTGCGGATATTTCCATAAATTATCCCAAGTTAGTGACCAATTATCGGGCTGCTCGGGAAATCGCCAAGAAAAATGACCGTCGTGAAGCAAGTACTGAAGACCTGAGAAAAGCATTGGTGTATTATCGTTCGCTGTTTGATGAACTGCTCGAACCGGAGTATGCTATGGTGGATAAGCAATAGCCGTTATTTGCTCGCTTTGAAATAAGTTGAAAGAAATTCCGATGGGACTGTTTGCCACTCTATGTTCCACCGGAATGTGATGTTCAATCTGGTTCCATTCTTAGTAAAGTAAAAGTAAGGACAAATCAATAGAAGCTCACTTGACACAGGTTATTTTCCCTTCTACTATTAAAAAGTGGAGAACCTGAAATGACAGAAATTGTAAGCAAAACAGTTTTAATTACTGGAGCAGCTTATCGATTAGGTAAGGTGATGGCCTTAGCAGCGGCTCGATCTGGGGCTGATGTTATCGTACATCACGGACATTCTGCAGACGAAGCAAATAAGACCGCGGAAGAGATACGGGCACTGGGGCGAAAAGCATGGGTATTGCAGGCTGATCTGAGTGATAGTGACCAGGTACAAAAACTATTCAATGAAGCGAATAAAAAAGGTTCGCTTTATGCGCTCGTCAACAGCGCCGCTATTTTTACTCCGGGGAGCCTGCTTGAAACCTCGCTGGCGATCTGGCAGGAAAATATGATGATCAACCTGACGGCTCCGTTTTTGCTCAGCCAGGCATTTATCAAGAACCATCCGGTCGGGCAGCCCGGCCGCATCATCAATCTTATCGATTGGCGCGCTCTGCATCCTGGCAGGGACCATTTTGCCTATACCATCAGTAAATCCGGACTGGCAACTTTAACGCAGGCAGCAGCCCTGGCCAGCGCCCCCGATATCACGGTCAATGCCATTGCTCTGGGGGCGATCTTGCCTCCGCGTAATGAACCGGAGAATAAAGAACTGCTACGCAGTATCCCAGCAAAACGTTGGGCTAACCTTTCTGAATTGGAAAGCACATTCCTCTTTTTACTGAACGGCCCGGCTTATATAACGGGAGAAATCATTCATCTTGATGGTGGACGTCATCTGGTTTGAAACAAGGAGCTGGCATGGATCAAATATTTATCAAAGATTTACTAATCCGTGGAGTGATCGGTATTTCAGAGCACGAGCGAGAGCAGCCACAAGATATATTGGTAAATGTGGTCATGAATACGGATATCTCGGCAGCAGGCAGTTCTGATGATGTGAACGACAGTGTTAATTATCGAACCGTGGCAAAAAAGATCTTGGCCCACGTGGAAAAAGTACAGCGGTACACGGTCGAAGCGCTGGCTACCGATATTGCCGGTATGATTCTGGAAGACCCCAAAGTGGTCAGCGTGCGCGTTCGGGTAGAAAAGCCCGGAGCTGTCCGCTTTTCCAAATCGGTTGGCGTCGAGATCGAGCGCAGCCGAAACTAACGGATCAAATGAACACAGTCATTCTGGGCTTAGGTTCCAATATCGCACCCGGGCAAAATCTTCCCAAGGCACTGCAAATGCTGAGCGGATACGTCAAGATCGAAGCGGTTTCCTCCCTTTGGAAAACTGCCGCGGTTGGCTCCAGCGGGCCTCCATTTCTCAACGCCGCAGTGCAAATAGCAACAGCAGTGGATATGAATTATTTAAAGGTGGAAATATTGAGTGCGATCGAGACCAGTTTGGGGCGAGTACGGGTGGCAGATAAAAATGCCGCGCGGACGATCGATCTGGATATTCTTGTTTTCAATCGGGAAGTAATCGATAAAAATATTTTTCGTTTCGATCACTTGATCTTGCCGTTAGCAGAACTTATCCCTGATTTGAAAGATATGGAAAGCCGAAAAACACTGGCTGAATTAGCCCGTGAACATTGCTGCAAACCGACTGCTGTCAATGTGGGAGCGCTTGTTTATTGAGCCCGTTTCATTAGTTTATTGATCAAGGATCGCAGCGGTTCCATCCGGTTTTCAGGGTAATTCAGTGAATCCAAAACGGTCTGGGTTTGTAAATATAGAGATTCCATTTTTGCTTCTGTTTCGGCTTTTACCCCGTCATTTTTAAGAGTTTCGACCAATAAGTGAATCTGATCACAGGTGATCACCGGGATTCTCGACCAAATTTCAAAGAAAGTCCGTTTCTTTGCCAACCCAGAAAGGATTGGAAAAGTCTTTTTCCGGGTGATCAGGTCAGATTGGTTGGATTTTCCGGTAATGGCATCATTTCCCCAAATTCCCAGCCAGTCATCCTGGATCTGGTAAGCCTGACCTAATAATCTTCCACATTCATTCAAAGCCAGACTATCTTGTTCAGAAGCTCCGCCCAGCCGTGCGCCAATTTCCAAAGCCGCTGAAAGGAGGCTGCAGGTTTTACCGGTAATCATTTCCATATACTCATTCAGGCTAACAGAAGGTCTGCTTTCAAAAGAGATATCCAGATATTGCCCGCGCGTTAGGTCGAGGCAGGCATGATGAACCAAATTTGAAATCTGTAAGATTTGTTCCGGTGAAAAATGCGGTTTCAATCGTTGGAGTGACAGCGAAGAGAGCGCAAGTATGGCATCACCGGTGTTGATCGCCTGTGGTTCGCCCCATTTTATCCATATAGTAGGTTTGCCACGGCGGGTTGGACTTTTATCTTGAATGTCATCATGAATCAGCGAAAAATTGTGCATTAATTCGAGTGATGCCGCGGCGGGAAGTGTTGCGTGCCAATCACCCCCGACAGCATGGGCGGCAAGCAATAATAGAAGCGGGCGGACACGCTTACCGCGATACTGGTGTGGGTTGTTTTCCCAATCCATCTGGTAAGTAAACATTTCTTCATAGCCCGCATAATAATTATTTTCGGAATGAAGGATGCATTCTTTTAATTCTTCTTCTATAGCTGTCTGGATTTGAGGTAGATCAATGGTTTCAGTCATTTTCGCTGTATCCTATATTCTTTAAGCTTTCAATATCGGAGGCACCGCAAACAAACATGCAGATTCGCAGTTCTTTTGACAATTCGTTAAAAACATTTGTCACTTCTTCGGCAGAAGTTGTGGCAGAGTGTAACAATCGTCCGGCCATACCGCACAGATCAGCTCCCAATGCAAGACATTTTGCAATATCAATACCTGTTTTTAACCCTCCTGAAGCGATGAGAGGTATGCCGGGGTTTAACCGATGAACCGATCTTAGTGCCTGCGCTGTGGGGATCCCCCAATTTCGGAAGTGCGAGGCAATACGGCGGCTGGTCTCATCGGCTGTGCGGAACATTTCCACTTGCGACCAGGAAGTTCCTCCGGCACCTGCCACATCAATGGCAGCAACACCCGCTTCGATTAATTGTACAGCGACTTTATCAGAAATTCCCCAGCCAACTTCTTTGACAACCACTGGTACGCTAAGACTTCTGCATAAGTGATTAATTTTGGGCAAAAGATGGTCAAAATTGGTATCGCCCTCTGGCTGCAGTGCCTCCTGCAGGGGGTTAAGGTGCAAGATCAAAGCGTCTGCTGTTGCCATTTCGACCAGTTCGCGGCATTCCACCACGCCAATTCCATAATTCAGTTGCACCGCGCCAATATTGGCAAACAGGAGAATATCCGGAGCAAATCGGCGCAGACGGAAGGAACTGAGCGCGGCGGTTCTTTCTAATGCAGCTCGCTGAGAGCCCAGACCCATAGCTACCCCGGCAGATTGGGCTGCGAGGGCAAGGTTGGTATTAATTCGTTCACTCTCCTGTGTTCCCCCGGTCATGGAAGAGATCAATAAGGGCATTTTTAGCTTATGGTTTAAAAATGAGGTCGAGAGATCGACATTTTCAAGGCTGATTTCCGGTAAGGCACAATGATTCAACACAATATGTTCCAAACCGCTTGTTGTACTCGATTGCACATCTTCTTCGAGATTTATACGGACATGATCGTTCTTACGTCTGAAAATTTCAGATTTTTCACTCATCTCTTATGAGTATACCAGACCTAAACTGGTTCTCTGGTGTTATAAATGTCAAAATTATCATTCATTTTAGCAAATGTTTTTTCTCTTGTCGATAAAATGTTTTTATTTGGAGGATAAAACTACTCAGCGATCTATTCATTGATATGATTTCAGGTAACATACAAGACCGATTATATTTAAAAGATTCCTTGTGCAGAATCCTTGACAGAATGTACAGGAAAGTTACAATTCAAAATAGCAAGCTGATGAAAATAAGTCCAGGAGGTTTTAAATGAGCGAAACATATGAAAAAGTAAAGGCAGTAATAGTCGACGTCTTAAAGGTTGATGAAAAAGAGGTCAAAGAAGACACTCGTTTTGTTGAAGACCTGAAAGCAGATTCAATGGATCAGTTTTTCTTGATCGATGGTTTCTGTGAAAAATTTGATATCAATATCAATGATGAAGACGCTCGTAATATTAAAACCGTGACCGATGCAGTAAAGTATATTGACGGCCACAAGAAATAACTGGAATGATAAGAGGTGCAAGCAATTACTTGCACCTCTTTATATTTAAGCGAGTAACGATGGAATTTGTTCTGGATGTTGGGCGACCCGAATCCCCGATGCTTCAAGTGTTTTGATCTTTTCCTGTGCAGTACCCTCTTTACCTTCAATAATGGCACCAGCGTGCCCCATTCTCTTACCGGGTGGAGCGGTCACACCTGCAATAAAAGCGACAACCGGTTTGGTGACATAGCGTGAGATATATTCCGCTGCGGCTTCTTCTTCATTCCCGCCAATTTCACCGATCATCACGATTTGATCAGTTTGGGCATCAGCCTCAAACATTTCCAATAATTCAACAAACCCCACGCCTTTAATAGGATCTCCACCAATACCAATACAGGTGGAAACCCCTCTATCTGCCTGTTTGAGAGCGTAGAGGACTTCGTAGGTCAATGTACCTGATCTTGAAATGACCCCGACGTTTCCAGGGAAGGTGATGTTTCCCGGAATGATGCCGATCTTGGTTTCGCCAGGTGTAAGAATGCCCGGACAATTGGGTCCGATAATGCGCGTCTTCTTATGTGCCAAAAAACGTTTGACCCGCATCATGTCCTGGACGGGAACACCCTCGGTGATGCAAACCACTAGAGGAATATCCGCATCCACGGCTTCATAGATGGCATCCGCACAATATCTGGCCGGCACAAAAATGACCGATGCATCGGCGCCAGTCATTTCCACGGCTGATCTCACTGAATCAAAAACGGGAATCTTCCCATCCAGCACCCATTCGCCGCCTTTGCCGGGGCTGACTCCAGCCACAATATTGGTCTTGTATTGGAACATTTGCTGAGAATGAAATAGACCTTCATTACCGGTAATCCCTTGGACGAGGAGTTTTGTATTTTTGTGCGCCAGGATGCTCATGATTTTTTTCCTTTCGCAAGTGAAACTGCCAACTGTGCTGCCTGGGCCAGGGTATCAGCAGAGGTGAAATTAGCGTTTTGTAAAATTTGTTGTCCTTCTGCCTGATTGGTGCCGATCAAACGCACTACCATAGGAATTTTAATCTTCAAATCGTTCGAGGCCAGCAAAATTCCTTTGGCCACTTCATCGCAGCGGGTGATACCTCCGAAAATGTTGATAAAGATTGATTTGACCTTATGGTCGCTGAGGATGATCTTGAGTGAGGCAGCCACTTTTTCTGATGTAGCCCCGCCGCCGATATCCAAAAAATTAGCTGCTTCACCGCCAAACAGGTTGAGGATATCCATGGTTGCCATGGCTAAACCCGCGCCGTTGACCATACAGCCGATGTTCCCATTCATTTTGATGAAGGTCACTCCAAACTTGCGGGCTTCAATTTCAGCGGGTTCATCGCTGTCCATGTCTCGCAAGTCCCCCAGGTCTGAGTGGCGAAACAGCGAATTATCATCAATGATCACTTTAGCGTCCAGAGCGACCAGGTGGTTTTCAGAGTTGATCACCAGCGGGTTGATCTCAGCGAGGGTTGCATCGCAGTCGACATAGGCTTTCCACAACCCTTTGATCACTTCAATGAAGCTTTTCCATAACCCACGCGGTAGATCAATGCCAATTGCCGCATTGCGCATTTGAAAGTCGCACAATCCCAGCAAAGGATCGATGTGGATGCGAATGATTTTCTCCGGGTTTTTTTGAGCAACTTCCTCGATATCCATCCCGCCGGCACCGGATGCAATCAGAACGGGCATTTGATGAACCCGGTCATTAACGATACCGATGTAGAATTCCTTGGTGATCGATACCGCTTCATCCACAAGCACTTTGCGCACCGGTAATCCTTTGATTTCCATACCTAAAATTGCCGTAGCAAATTCTTGAGCTTCTTCGGGTGTTTTTGCTAAACGAATTCCGCCAGCTTTCCCCCTCCCTCCAACCAATACCTGCGATTTTACAACTACTCTACCGCCCAATTCTTCGGCGATGAGCTTTACCTCGCTGGATGTGCCAGCGATTCTTCCTTTGGGGATCGGAATCCCGTAACGAGCGAAGATTTGTTTGGATTGGTATTCCTGAAGTTTCATTGAATCTCCCTCAATGGTTTATTTCACGAGCAGAATCCAAAAAGATTATACATCGCCACGGATAAAAACACTTAAAAATTTACGTGATTAAGCATGATCAATATAAAATGGTTCGGAATTTATGATGAACTTGTTGAAATAATTAAACGAAAAGGTAGTCGGCGCTATAATAGAAGAAAAATTCGATCTTTACCGGAATCTCACATAACTTGGATTTCATGATGGAGACTAGATGAAGTTTCTTAGGTTTCAGACGCTGGATAAACAGATCCACATTGGATGGCTCAAGGACGATAAAGTTGGATTGATCGAGGGCAATTTGTTTGGCGAATATAGACGTCTTGAGACCACTCTTGAACTGAGATCCGTCAAATTACTTGAACCAGTGATTCCTTCAAAAATATTATG
>PMIV01000147.1 GCA_003158355.1 Anaerolineaceae bacterium | reverse complement strand
AAACTGCATTGTTGGGGCAATAGTGGGAGTGATAGTGTGCGTATAGATCATCTCGTTGGATGGCGTGCAGATCTTCCACACTGCCAATGATCTCGTTGCGGTAGGGGTGGCTTGCGAAAGCCGCGGCTTGCATTTCTTCATCCAGGCGGAAAAGAGGTTCATTTTCATTTCCCTCGCGCTCTGAGATAATGACAGTGCGTTCCGAGGTCACTTCTTCAGCTAAAAAGGTGCTGTTTACCATGCGGTCAGATTCAAGATCAAGCGCCAGAGATATTTTGTCGGCGGGCATGGTCTCAAAAAAGGTCGTCCAGTCCAAAAACGTAAACGCGTTCCAAAATCCGCCGTCCCGTGAAATGGCACGGTCCAGCACGCCAGCCGGAAATTTGGGAGTTCCTTTAAACTGCATGTGTTCCACCCAGTGGGAGATGCCGGTTTTTCCGGCAACTTCGTTGCGGGAACCTACTCGGTACCAGACCCAATGGCTGATGATTGGAGCAGAATGGATTTCTTTTAGATTGACCAGAAGTCCGTTTTTTAATTTTTCTTGTCGAAATTCAGTTGACATTATTCCTCACAATATACAAATAATTATCCTATGGCTATAACTATAGCATAAGCCAGGAAGCTCGTGAAGTAAATCCGTATATAATAAGGCATTACAGAAAAAAGTAATTATCTTTAGGGAAGTTCTCACAGGGTGAGTAAGCATAACAGACGGAGGAAGCATGTCATCAGCAGGTAAAGCTGCGCGGGTTGCTATTATTGGAGCAGGCCCGGCTGGATTATTTGCCGCCAAGCAACTGGCAGAAGATGGAATCGAAGTGGCCTTATTTAACCGGGATATTAAACCGGGTGGTTTGGCTGAATATGGCATTTATCCCGCAAAGACCAAGATTAAAGATGGTCTGCGCAGTCAATTTCGTGAAATACTTAAAACACCCGGGATCAATTATTTTGGAAACACACCCATTGGTAAAAAATTTCCACTGGGCCTGGCTGACCTAAAAAAGATGGGTTTTTCGGCAATTTTGATCGCGGCCGGAGCTCAGGGAACGAAATGGTTGGGTCTGCCGGGAGAAAATTGTGCGGGCGTTTATCATGCCAAGGAGCTGGTTTATCATTACAACCATTTGCCGCCCTATGCGGGTCAATCCTTTACTATCGGTAAGAAAGTGGCAGTAGTGGGTGTGGGCAATGTAATGACCGACATCGTGCGTTATTTGTGCACTTTGCCTCAGGTAGAAGAGATCACCACTGTGGCCCGCAGGGGTCTGGCAGAGGTCAAATTTGACCGCCATGAACTGGAACCGATCATCGGGCATCTCGATTGGCTGGATTTTCAGGCGGAGGTGGAACGCATTGCCCCGGCAATGAAAGCGGTTGGGCAGGAGCCAAACGCGCATATCCAAATGATCTCCGAAAGGTACCAAAAGACTGCCGAAAAATCAGCTTCACCGATCTGGCGGCTGCGTTTCTTGAGTTCGCCGGTGAAAATATTATGTCCTGCAGATGGTAAAGTATGGTGTTTGCGAACGGAAGAAAATGAACTGGAAAATATTCCCGGTGGTGTAAAAGCCAAAGGGACAGGCAAGTTCGCTGAATTGGATGTGGACACGGTTATATTTGCCATTGGTGACCGCGTGGATGATGAATTGGGGCTTCCGATCAAGGGATACGGATTTGCTTTGAACAATCAGCCGCGCTTCCCAATGAATGGGAGTTCATTCGAGTTGGATGAAAACGCAAAGTCGGAAGCCGGCCTTGAAGGGGTTTTTGTGTGCGGCTGGTCACGTATTGTCAGTGCCGGTATGGTAGGCATTGCCCGCAAAGACGGTGTAAACGCGGCCAGGGTCATCCAGGAGTATCTGGCTGACCAACCTGAAACAGCGTCTGTGCAAATTGAACCCCTGGAAATGAAATTACAATCTTCTGGCTACACCTGTGTCACACTTGAAGACCTCAACAGGCTGGAAGTAGCTGAAAAAAAACAAGCCGAACTGATGAGCCAGGATCAGTTCTTTTTTGATTCAAATGAAGAAATGTTGAAGAGCATGGGCTTGGTTTGACGGATCAAGCGTGCGGTTTTTGATACGGGAACATCATCACAAAACCGATTGCGATAATTCCCATGCCTATTTCCATGCCGCGCGCCTGCCAGACCCCAAAAAAAGGCACGTTTGGCAGCGTTTGAGAACCAATTCCAAAGATATCGGCCATACCTGAAAAGAGGGCAACAACAAAACCGGTACTGACGATGCGGGTGCCGAGATCGGACGCAATGCTGGGAACGGTGCCGCGCCATAAATTATGCACTACAAAATTGCCGGATAGACTGATAATGCCCAGGCCAACGAGCATAAAGGCGATTTGTACAAAACCAACCACCGGACTGCGGTCCAAACCAAATAACTCAGGTTTGGCACCCAGCAAAAAGATCAAAAAACCGCCCAGAACTAAATAAATGCCAACGCGTATTCGTTTACCCGATAATGGCGGAAGTTGATTAAGCTTTTCTTCTATGGATTGTTCAATAATATTTTTTGTTTCAGGTTTTTTCATTCTGGCAAAATGTTCTCCAGGTGATTTTTCCAATTATTGTGAAAAATATTTTCAATATCTTCAGCAGTATAACCCATTTTATATAGAATGGGGTCGAGTTTTTGCAGATCGGCAATGGTGTTCATTTCCAAAGGAATATTCGGGTAACCAAAACCGCCGTCAAAATCAGAACCGATACCAACTTGACGAGAATTACCGCTCATCTGGCAGTAATAATCGATCTGGGCAGTGACCCTTTCCAACGGCACGCGTTCGCGCGTATCTGTTGAGTTCCAATCGGGGATCAAAAATTTATTAAATGGCACAACTCCTATAACGCCGCCGCGTTCTTGCAGCCGCCGGATCACCGCATCGGAAAAGTGGCGCACGGAATCACTGCCGTTGATGGCACGTGCATTTGCATGGCTGGCAAAGACCGGCCCGGAATAAATATCCAGGGCGGTTAAAGCGGCTTTTTCTCGCATGTGGCTGATGTCCAGAGGAATCCCTAAGGAAGCCATCACTTCCAGCAACGCGCGTCCTTCCTCGTCAAAGGGGCGGTCTTCGTTGGTTCCAGCACAATAACGCGTCCCGGCCCAAACCGGACCTACTTGGCGCAGGCCGCGTTCATAATATTCTTCGAGTTGATGTGGGGAACCCAGGCCTTCAGCGCCTTCGAGCAGGAGTACCAACCCAACCGGGCGCGGACCGGGCTCATTCTTTTCCCAGGGGGTTATAACGGAGCGCAGGTCACTCCGGCTGCAGACGAGGCGGAATTTGTCGGGGTTATCCTCCACCAGGCGGTGGTAATAATCAAATTGAAGCCCCATCATTTTTTCGGCTTCTGCGGTATTGTGATACGCCATCACGTCCCAGGCACCGCCGCTGTAGGCTGCCGGCGCAATGAATATTGTCGCGAAGATCAACGCGATCTGGCCGGCCTGGTATTCTGGCCAACCCAGGGTGGTCTCACCGTGATTCCAAACCGGGATTTGAGTTCCTTTTTCCAGGGAACGAGTTTCCAACGCAGAAAGGCAAATGTCGCGTTTGAAAGAGAGTGCGCTGTAGGCAATGTCTTCGTGAGCATCAATGATGTAGGTCATATTTTCTCCGAAAAAAAAGAGCGCACCATTTCTGGCGCGCTCTGATAGTTAAGTTACTTTATTTTGATTCTTCCTTAATTTCTGGCTCAGCTTCTACTTTTGGTTCAGCTTTGGCTTTCGCTTTTGGTGCGGCTTTAGTTTCTGCTTTGGGCTCGGCATCTGCTTCAACTTCAACTTTAGCTTTTGGTTCTTTTTTGGCTTTGGCTTTTGGCTCAGCTTTGGCTTCAACTGCTTCTACTTTGGTTTCTGCTTTAGCTTCTACTTTGGTTTCTGCTTTGGCTTCTACTTTGGCTTCTACTTTGGTTTCTGCTTTGGCTTCTTTTTTAGCTTCTTTTTTCCCATCTTCATCAACGACGAAGAGATCTTCTTCCAGGCTCAACCAATCCATATCTGCATAGGCCATGGAATCCACCCGACGAACGCTCAACCCGATGCGGTGATTGCCCGGATCGATCTTGATGATGCGCAAGGTGACGGTATCGCCCTCTTTGAGGACTTCTTTCGGGTGCTCGATGCGTTTTTCGCTGATCTCGGAAATGTGGATCAATCCTTCCACATCGTCGGTCAAACGGGCAAAGGCACCGAATTTGGTCAAGCGGGTGATGGTTCCTTCAACAAGCTGGCCCACCTGGAAGTTAGCTGCTTTTTGATCCCAGGGATCTGATTGCAGTTGGCGAATAGACAGACCGATGCGTTTTTTCTCGCGGTCGATGCTGATCACTTTGACTTTGACTTCTTGACCCACTTTGAGAGCTTCATTGGGATGTTGAATATGATCCCAGGAAATTTCAGAAAGATGAACCAGACCATCAGCGCCGTTAATATTTACGAAAGCGCCAAAATCGGCCAAACTGGTAACACGGCCGGTGCGAATTTCGCCTTCTTTGAGCTCGTCAATGACGCGCTCTTTCAGGCTTTCGCGGGTTTCGGTGCTGGCCTGTCGTTCAGAAAGGATCAGGCGGCGGCGTTCGCGGTCGATCTCGATTACGCAGACATCAACCGGTTGGCCAACCATTTTGCTCCAACGTTGTTCGGGGGTATCACCGGTCATTTCAGAACGG
>PMIV01000006.1 GCA_003158355.1 Anaerolineaceae bacterium | reverse complement strand
CCCCGAACATGGAAAAGTAGTTCGGCCGGGCAGTCAAGTTCTTTTTTTGGTGCTTCTGTTGGGTGCGTAAAACTGGTTGTAGAACCGGCGCCCAGGGGATTGCAAAGGAGTAACACATGGCTCGTGTAAAGGGTGGCCCTCATGGTCATCTGCGTCATAAGAAGGTCTTAGCCTATACCAAGGGTCAGTTTGGTAGCCGGCATCGGTTAATTAAACGCGCGAATGAAGCCCGTTTAAAAAGCATGTGGTACGCAACACGCGACCGCAAAGTACGCAAACGTGATTTGCGCCGTCTTTGGATCACTCGTATCAACGCTGGCGCCCGCCAGAATGGCGTAAGCTACAGCCAGTTGATCTTTGGGTTACGCAAAGCCAACATTTTGCTCAATCGCAAAGTGCTCGCTGACCTCGCAGCTCGTGAACCAGAGGTATTTGCCGCGATTGTTGCTAAAGCAAAAGCAGCTTAATAAAAGAATATCCTCGCGGGGCGGATCAACCGCCCCGTTTTTATTTAAACAGCAGTAAAATCAGCACAAGTATTCCGTCAAACGAACGAGACAGTTTGGTTTAGAATAACTGATAACAAAGAGCAAGGTTTAAAATTTTATGAGGGTATTTTTCCGCAGCTTGCTGCGGGGAGGATTCATTTTTGACGGAGCACAAGAGAGCCCATGAGCCAATTCATTTCTTCCCCCCACAATGTGCATGTGCAGCAAATTCGCGCTCTATTGAATCAAAAGAGCGAACGCAGTGAAACCGGTTTATTTGTGGTGGAAGGGGTGCGCCTGGCGGAAGAAGCGCTGGCCGGCGAACGGATGCCGGTGCAGGCCTTTTTCAGTAAGGCGGTCAATGAACGAGGCATGTTGCTGATCGAATCGCTGATCAGCGCCGGGGTGGAGGTATTTGAGTTGAGCAGCCCGGTGATGGAGAATCTTTCGGCGACGGAAACCTCGCAGGGAATTTTGCTGGTAAACAAACAGGTGGAAGAAAGCACGTTACCGCAGACAGATTTTGCGCTGGTGCTCGACCAGGTACGCGACCCGGGTAATTTGGGTACGATCCTGCGTTCAGCGGCTGCCGCCGGGGTGAAGGTGGTCTTTTTGGCGCCGGGCACAGCGGACGCTTTCGCACCCAAGGTAGTGCGCGCCGGTATGGGGGCTCATTTCCGTTTATCGATCCGCACGGCCACTTGGGAGGAGATCAACACCTATTGCAAAGAGACTTGCCAGCCGCCGCTCAAGTTGCTGCTGGCCGAATCTGGCGGAGGCGAGGCCTGCTGGCAGGTGGAGCTGCGTTCAGCGCTGGCTCTTGTCATCGGCGGGGAAGCGGACGGCGCCAGCGCAGAGGCACGTCAGGCTGTGGATAGCTTGATCACCATCCCCATGCCCGGACAATTTGAATCTCTCAATGCCGCGGTTGCCGCTGGCATTTTACTCTTTGAAGTAGTGAGACAACGAAACCAACTATGAGGATCCGCACCATCACCTGTTTTTTCGAGCCGTCACTGAATATTTATCAGACCTCCCTTGGCGAGTTAGCCCTTTTCAGCCAGCAGGCGGCCGAGAAACTCATGGCTGCGGGTTTTGAAGTTCAAACCAGAAGGGTGGCAACCACGCCGTTTGCGGCCTATACAAGCACATTGAGCCGGGGTGAAGCCCTGGTCTGGTTCAAGCGTTTCGAAGCGGATGCCAACCGGGAAGGGTTTACCTACACAGCTTTTGGACCGGCGCTGACGGAGTATCCCGACAGCTATGAACTGATCCCCGACTGCCTGGCACAATCCAAGAATGCTTTCTTTGGCGCGGTGATCGCGGATCGTTTTCAGGTTTACCCGGCTGCTATCCGCGCTGCGGCGCAGGTGATCGCCCAGGCTGCTACCATAGAGGTCAACGGCTTTGCCAACCTGCAATTTACTGCACTGGCGAACGTTCCGGCCGGTGTACCGTTCTTCCCGGCAGCTTATCATCAGACGGGCAAAGGCAAATCTTTCGCGCTGGCGATCGAGTGCGCTGATGAAGTACTGCAAGCCTTCGAGGGGAGCACGTCTTTGGCAGCAGCGCGCAGCAAGCTGCTGGCTCGGTTGGAAGAGGCAGCAGTGAAGATCCAGGCATGTCTGGTGGATCTGTACAGCGAGGCTGGGATTACCTTTGGCGGATTCGATTTCTCTCCGGCGCCTTTTCCGTTTGACGGTTGCTCACTGGGGGGAGCGCTCGAAGCGGTGGGGCAAAACCAGGTGGGCCGGGATGGTTCGCTGGCGGCAGCGGCCGTGATCGCGGATACGCTGGATCAGGGTAAGTGGCCGCGGGCCGGTTTTAACGGCTTGATGCTGCCGGTGCTGGAAGATTCCGTGCTGGCCAGGCGGGCGGCGGAAGGTACTTTTTCGGTGAAGGATCTGCTGCTTTATTCGGCGGTGTGCGGCACCGGCCTGGATACTGTACCTATCCCCGGCGACAGTTCTGAAGATGAGATCGCTGCTGTTCTGTTTGACGTGGCGGCTTTAAGTGTGCGCCTGGGCAAGCCGCTGACGGCGCGTTTAATGCCAATCCCCGGCAAGAAGGCCGGGGACAAGACGAATTTTGATTTTGATTTCTTTGCACCCAGCCGGGTGCTGCCTCTGGCTGCAGGGAAAGTGCAACTGCCTTTGAACGGCAGCGAATCTATCCCATTGGCGCCGCGCCATGTGCATCAGCGTATGCGGCGTTAGGGCGTCGGCGTTTCCGAGGGGATAACGGCCGCTGTTTCCGTTGCTGTTGGCGTGATCGTGATCGTCGGCGTGGCTGTCTGGGTGAGGGTGGCAGTCGGCGTCGGTGTTTGGGTGGGCGTTGGGGTCGGCATCATCAGGTCGATGTGAACATCCTTTTTGGCATAACCGCCGGTAGTAGAATTCATCACCAATTCAAGGGTGATGCGACCCTGCTGAAGCGTGGAAATATCCCAGTTGGCAATAATCTGCATTTGACCCGAGGGGGATCCACCAGCCGCTACGATGGGCATCCAAATTGACGGAGAATCCCCGTATCCAAATTGAAGTGAATAATCTTTGAAATTGGCAGTAGCGTTGATGACTGCCTGAATCTGCAGCGGACTTTGATTGATCGATTGATTATCGACCAGGTTGACGAAATTTAAAGTCGGCTGGGGATCACTGGAGGTACAGGCACGGCTGGGAGCAAAAGTGATGGGGTCGGGGAAATTCATGCTTTTCGCCCAGGCTTTTCCCTGGTCCGTGGTCGTGATCCATTTAATGGCGCTGGCATCAGTGATATTCAACGTGTAGATCTGTTCGACAAAATTGGAACATTGCGAGGATGCCTGCAGGTGATTCCAGGTGTCGAAGTACATGTCTTGCCAGAGATCGTGATCCTTGCTCAAAGGGGGCTGACCCTTGGCGAAGACCTCGGTACGTTGATCATGACAATGGTCCGAGGGTTCGGTGCCGGAAGCTGCACAGATAATGTGATCTTCAACGTCCGTTGGGCGGGTAAAATCTGTGGGGGAATTGTTGGTGAGATAGGGGACAGCCATCTGCATAAAGGTTGACCAGATAGGGGCGGCTCCGGTGACGCCGCTGGTGCCCTGCATGGCTGAATTATCCGCGTTGCCGACCCAGAC
>PMIV01000003.1 GCA_003158355.1 Anaerolineaceae bacterium | reverse complement strand
GAGGCAATGGTTGCCTTTGTTTTGGCCCAGGCGCTGCTGGAAAAGCTGGGCGGTGATTCATTGGAAGAAATCCGGCCGCGTTTTCTTGCTTTGCGTAAAGCAACCCTGTCCGATCTGCACATGTCCGGCGGGCAGATTATTTTTTGGCCGGATGATCCTCAAGGATGACCCTGCCAACATCGAGGTTACCATGAATGTTTTTCTTTACGGNNTGTTTTGATCTGGATCAGGCGATTGAGGCTTCCAGCGGTACTGCCATTGAATCCCTCTTTACTGTACGCGGGGAAGCCGGTTTTCGTGAGATCGAAACCCAGGTGCTGCGGCAGTTCTTGAGCCAGGAACCGCGGGCCGTGGTCGCGCTTGGGGGCGGCGCGCTGCTCGACCCGCAAAACCGCGTCGAAGTGGAAAGATCCGGCCAGGTGATCTGCCTGACCGCTGATATTGAAACCCTGCTGGCTCGTTTGCAGCAAGATGAACTCAGCCGGCCGCTGTTGGATGAAAACCCGCGGCAGCGCCTACAAGACATGCTTGCCCGCCGACAGAAACATTACGCCTCCTTTGGCGCTCCGCTCGACACCACCGGGCTCTCGCCGCAAGAAATTGCCTGGGAAGCGCAGATCCGTCTGGGCGCTTTCCGCATCAGCGGAATGGGAAAGCCCTATGACATACACATCCGTTCCGGCTCTCTCGGCTCGCTCGGAAGGAGCTTGCAGGAACGCGATCTCAAAGGGCCGCTGGTTCTGGTCAGTGACGAGCATGTCGGCCCGCTGCACGCAGAAGCGGCAATCACTTCTTTAAATGAAGCCGGGTTCACGGTCAGTGAAATCCGTATCCCTGCCGGGGAGCAGTATAAAACGATCCAGACTATTGCCTCATTGTGGGAAGGATTCGTCCATGCCGGTCTGGAGCGCGGCAGCACTATCATTGCGCTGGGCGGCGGTGTCGTCGGTGACCTCACCGGCTTTGCGGCTGCTGCATTTCTGCGCGGTGTAGACTGGGTGAACATCCCCACCTCCCTGCTGGCGGTGGTGGATTCAAGCATTGGGGGCAAAACCGGTGCTGATCTGCCTGAGGGCAAGAATTTGATCGGCGCCTTCCATTCTCCACGGTTGGTGCTCACCGACCCGCACATGCTGCACACCCTCCCCGCCAGGGAACTGCGCAGCGGATTGGCAGAAACCTTAAAAGCCGGCGTCATCGCTGACCCACTGCTTTACCGGCTCTGTGCTGCCGGTTGGCCGGAGCAGCCGGGTGAGATCGACTTACTCGTCAGCCGCGCGTTGGCGGTCAAGGCGCGTGTCATCGAAGAGGACCCCTACGAGAAAAATCTTCGCCAGTCCTTGAACCTGGGGCACACGGTCGGGCACGGCGTTGAACTAGCCTCCGGCTACCGCCTGTCGCACGGTGAATCTGTGGCCATCGGCATGGTCTCTGAAACGCGTCTGGCCGAAAAGATCGGTATTGCCCTGCCGGGACTTGCCGATGAAATTTCAGCCGACCTCTCCCGCTTGGGTCTGCCGGTGAAAACCCCGGCGCAGATCAGCCGTGAAGCAGTCATCGAGGCCATGCGTCTGGATAAGAAACGCAGCCGTGGTCAGATCCATTTTGCCCTGCCAGAAAAGATTGGCAAGGTGCGCGTGGGTGTGATCGTGGATCAGTGGGAAAAATTATTAGAACTGTAAGGAGAAAGAATTATCATGCGATCAATTTTGGTTTTAAACGGGCCAAACCTGAACCTGCTTGGCAAGCGTGAACCCGCTCATTACGGCGTTCTGACCCTGGCAGAAATCACGCACCGACTTGAAGAACTGGGCGCCAGACTGGGCCTGGAA
Organism: Anaerolineaceae bacterium; assembly: GCA_003158355.1. Taxonomy (GTDB): domain Bacteria; phylum Chloroflexota; class Anaerolineae; order Anaerolineales; family Anaerolineaceae; genus UBA6107. The sequence goes on along the minus strand of PMIV01000003.1, from coordinate 1,303 downwards.
ATTCGTTCTTTCCAATCCAACCATGAAGGCGTCCTCATCGACCAGCTTCAAGAGGCACCCGCCTGGGCCAGCGGAGTAATCTTCAACCCCGGTGGTTACAGCCACACTTCCATTGCGCTTCGCGACGCGGTCGCCGCCATCAACCTGCCGGTGATCGAAGTGCACCTCTCCAATATCTATGCCCGCGAAGAATTTCGCCGGCACTCCATGATCGCTCCGGTTTGCACCGGAAGCATCGCCGGCCTGGGCTGGCGTTCTTATACCGCCGCGCTGACGGCACTGGCAGGCATCCTTGAAGAAAAACAATAGTCTTGAACCGTCCGTCCCCGTTGCCTATCAGGGGGAACCCGGAGCATATTCCGAAGCTGCCCTTTTGGAATTTTTTCAAGGGAATGTCACAGCCTTCGGTAAGAACAGTTTTGAAGATGTCTTTGAAGCTGTCGAAAGCGGCGCCTGTAAATTCGGCTTTATCCCCATCGAGAATTCGCTGGCCGGCAGCATCCACCGCAATTATGATCTGCTGCGCGAGCACAGCCTCTTCATTATCGGTGAAACCAGTCTGCGCGTGCAGCACTGCCTCATTGCCAACCCAGGCGTGAAAAAGGAACAGATCCGCATCGTCCAAAGCCACCCGCAGGCCCTGGAACAATGCCGCGGATATCTCAACCGCTGGCCGGAGGTCACGGCTGAACCCGTTTACGATACCGCCGGGGCAGTCAAACTGCTCTCCGACACGCACGATCAAACTACTGCGGCCATCGCTTCCCACCGTTCTGCTGAAATTTACCACATGGATATTCTGGCTGAAGGCATCGAAGATAACCCGGCCAACTTTACCCGCTTTTTGGTGCTGGCACCTCAACCGGTCGACCCTGGCAAAGACGCCAAGACCTCGATCGTGGTCTCACTGCATAACCAACCAGGTTCGCTTTTCAAGGCCTTAAGTGTCTTTGCCCTGCGCGACATCGATCTGACCAAACTCGAATCCCGACCTCTCATTGGTCTGCCCGGCCAGTATCTGTTTTATATCGACTTCGCGGGTTCGATTCAGGATGAACCGATCAAGCGCGCTCTTAACCATCTCGAAGAGTATGCGGCCATGCTGCGCGTGTTAGGATCCTACCCCCGCCACCGCATGTAGCCAGTTGCTTCATATAATATGTTTGCCTTTGCCCAAACTATTTCGCTTGACCTGCTTGTTTCTTTTCAGGCAGGATCGCATGGAAAGGGGTTAAAATGAGGTTGAATATTTAAACAACTGTTTACTAAAATGGGTGACATTCATGATTCCTCGTTTCCTCAT
>PMIV01000225.1 GCA_003158355.1 Anaerolineaceae bacterium | reverse complement strand
GAAGAGACTTTCCCCAATCTTTACCATCTAATCCTCAACAAATTGGAGTCGTTCCATGATTAATGAGTACATTAACCAGGAACGTTTTAATGAACTCACTGCAAGATTCCCTCAATCCAACATCGCTGTTATCGGTGATTTCTTCCTGGATGAGTACTTAATTCTTGATAAAAATCTGAGTGAAATATCGGTCGAGACGGGCTTAGAAGCCTATCAAGTTACCACCACGCGTAAAAATCCGGGAGCTGCCGGTACAGTCACGAACATTTTGCGTTCTCTGGATGTGCCTGTAACGGCAATCGGCTTTTCCGGTGATGACGGCCACAGCTTTGAGCTGCGCCGTGCCTTGGAGAACCTGAACGTCAACCTTGACCATTTTGTTACTTTCCCCGATCGATTTACGCCAACATATACCAAGCCCATGCTTCTCGAAAAAGGCAGTGAAACTGAACTATCCCGTTTGGATACCAAGAACAGGTATCCATTACGGGAAGAACATGAAAAGCAACTGATTGCCTCTTTAAGAACTGTGCTCCCGCAGATAACAACACTACTGGTGGTGGATCAGGTCCAGGAAAAAAATTGTGGCGTGGTGACAGACGCCATTCGAGGTGAATTGGCTTCTCTGGCCGAAATGTACCCGGAGAAAATAATTATGGCTGATTCACGTGAATTCATGAGTTTGTTTAAAAACACTATCGTCAAATTTAATATCAACGAAGCTTCAAAAATGTTCGGCTATAAACACCAAGAACAATCCACTGAGTTTATCGAAACCCTCAGTCTTCAACTTTTCGAGCATTATCACAAACCAATTATTCTGACCCTTGGAGAGGAGGGGCTGCAGGTCACTGACAAGTCAGTGTCGGCTAGAATTCCCGCAATTCCCCTCAGTGGACCCAAAGACATTGTCGGCGCCGGAGATAGCGTGATGGCCGCGGTTGGTGCTTCGTTGAGCGTTGGCGCCTCTCTTATCGAGGCTTCAATCATCGGGACAATAACCGCTTCCATTATTATCCAACAAATCGGCACTACCGGAATTGCCACCCGTGAACAGATCTCGAAACGTTTCAATGAGACAAAAGATTGGTTGAATACAACCATTCACCTCTCACGGCAAAATTCCGCTGTAAACAATTGATTCTTTTCCAAAGGAAGGAATAATATGGCCAGACCGCTTACCTTATGCACCAGTCAATGGATTGATCTTCCGCTCGAAACCTTGGCAAAAAAAGCACAAGCCTGGGGTTTTGACGGACTTGAATTGAGCTGCGGCGGGGATCATTTTGAGGTCGATAAAGCTCTCGAAAGTGATGCTTATTTACAGCACAAAAGCGATCTTTTAGAAAAATATCATCTCAAATGCTTCTCAATCAGTAATCACCTGGTCGGCCAGTGCGTCTGCGACCCGATCGACGAAAGGCATAAAAGTATTTTACCTTCCCGATTGTGGAAAGAGGGCGACCCCGAAATGGTCCGCCAGCGCTGCGCTGAAGAAATGAAATACACTGCCGAGGCGGCTGCCAGGTTTGGGGTAAAAACGGTCAATGGTTTTACCGGCAGCAGTATCTGGTCCAAATTTTATTTCTTTCCGCCCACCAGTCAGGAAGTCGTCGATGCCGGATATGCAGATTTTGCCGAACGGTGGCTTCCAATTCTGGAAACCTTCAAAACCAGCGGTGTGCGTTTCGCCCTCGAAGTTCACCCCACTGAAATTGCCTACGATATTTTCACAATGAAGCGTGCATTGGCAGCGGTAAATAATCATCCCTGTTTCGGCATCAATTTTGATCCAAGTCATTTAATGCACCAATTTGTCAACCCCTTATTATTTCTCGATGAGTTCTCCGAGCGTATTTTTCATGTACATATCAAAGATGTCAAAATACGTTTAAATGGAAGAAACAGTATTCTCTCTTCACATCTGCCCTTTGGCGATACAGATCGCGGTTGGGACTTTGTCTCACCCGGTCATGGTGATATCCGCTGGGATGAAATCATCCGCAAATTGAATCAGATCAGTTATTCCGGTCCGCTTTCTATCGAATGGGAAGACAGCGGTATGGAACGTGAATGGGGCGCGCAAGATGCTCTCAATTTCATTAAAAAAATCAATTTTGAACCCTCCAAACAAGCATTCGATGCTGCCTTTAGTACCGCCAGCAAGAAATAGGCGAACAATGAGCAATTCTAAGGAAATTTTTATCACACCCCAAAAACAAATTCCCCAACTCTCGATAGGGCTGCTGGGCTATGCTTTTATGGGGAAGGCACATACCAACGCATATAAAAAAATCCCGTATATCTTCAATCCGGCACCCGCCTTTCCGAACCTAGAAATGATTTGCGGTCTGCCCATTACTGATTTAGCCGCTGCTGCCCAGCAATACGGGTTCCGCACTTACTCGCCCGATTGGCACACCCTGGTAGAAGATCCGGCAATTCAAGTTCTGGATAACTGCGGCCCGAATGCCCTGCATGCGCCTGTCAGTATTGCTGCAGTGAACGCCGGTAAGAACGTGATTTGTGAAAAACCCCTGGCTCTCAATGCCGAAGAAGCCAAAACAATGTGGGACGCTGCCAAAAAAGCAGGTGTACATACTATGACCGGTTTTGCATACCGCTTTGTTCCAGCCCTTTGCCTGGCACGCCAATTGATTCAAAGCGGCAAACTCGGCAAGATCTACCATTTCCGCGCTCAATACTTGCAAGACTGGGGTCTGGCAGTGGCCAATACTCCTTTCACCTGGAAATATTCCAAAAAAATGGCAGGCAGTGGTTCTGTTGGTGATTTGGGATCCCACATCATCGATATGGGACGTTTTCTGGTTGGAGAATATAAATCGGTGCAGGCAACCACCCATACTTTTCTTTCGAGCCGCACAACAGTGAATAACGGCGAATNNAAGAACAGCCAGTGCATTGAAATCAATGGCGAAAAAGGCAGCCTGTGCTTTAATCTGGAAAGAATCAATGAGCTGGAAGTGTATCTGGCTGAAGAAAACTCAATTGGTACACACGGTTTTCAGACCGTTTTAGTCACCGAGCCGCAGTACCCGTGGATTAAGAACTGGTGGCCTGCCGGGCATGTAATCGGCTGGGAACACATTTTCATTCACGAAATCGCCCATTTTCTGGGCTGCGTCGTCAACAATACACCGGTTGGACCGGATGGAGCCACTTTCTACGACGGATATCGAGCCGCAGTAGTATGCGACGCCATCTTGGAATCGGCAGCTTCGCGCCGGGTAGTCGATTTACATTTTGAGGCCTGAAATGATGCAAACACAAGAATTTAAAGACCAAAACTGGGGCCACTGTCTATTGATCAAGAATGACCGCGTAGAACTGACACTCCCATTTGAGCTTGGACCGCGTATCTTTCGTTATGCCTTCATCGGTGAAAAGTCCCTTTTCGCAGAATTCCCTGCTCAGAAAACTGATCTAGCCAAAGAAAAATGGCACTCTTATGGCGGCCATCGTCTCTGGCATGGGCCGGAAGATATTGTACGTACCTATATACCCGACAATGAGCCTGTCCGCATTGAACTTCGCCCCACATCGGTTCTTATCCAACAAAATATTGAGACTCGTACACAACTGCAAAAAGAAATGGAAGTATGCCTGGNNCCACGGGTGGGCAGGCCATTCTGCCGTTTCCACCGCGGGGATCACATGCCGATAATTTACAAGCGCAAACCTCTCTTAATTTGTGGGCTTACACCAATTTACTTGATCCTCGTTGGCAGCTGGGTGAAAAGCTCATCACTTTGCAGCAGGATCCCGCAAACACGGAAGCGCAAAAGATCGGGATCTCGCGATCCGACGGATGGTTGGCTTATCTCAAAGAAGGGCAGGCCTTTATTAATCAATGTCATTTCCGCGAGAACCAGAGCTATCCGGATGAAGGAAGTTCTTCTGAACTTTATGTGGACCATAAATGTCTGGAGATGGAATCTCTTTCGCCACTAATAACGATTAAACCAGGAGATTCTGCAGAATTGGTCGAGGATTGGTACCTGATTAAAGGCATCAATCTGAATGCCAAGGAAGAAGAATTGTATCCAATTCTGTCTTCACCTACGGTTTAGTTCTACATTTGTCTTTCTTCTTTCCCCCCTTTGTGCACCATTTTGTCTTACACATTCTCCTGATTGAGTTTCAATCAGGAGAATGTGCGTTTACTTACCTGAAGATTTTTTCTGAGTCAGAAGTGCGGCTCCCAACAACAATTCATTTCCATCCAGCGTGGAAAGTTCTACGCGGCAGCGTCCGTTAAAGAATGGATGCATTTGTTTTTTTACGACCGGTAAGAAATATTTTTCAAATATATCCCTCGATCGGGTTAAGCCGCCGCCCAAAACGATCACCTGCGGGTCTATGCAAGTAATTAAGTTCACAACCATGATCGCAAGAGAATTTAAAGCATTCTTAACAATTGTTTTACAGGCAGGGTCTCCTTCACGACAGGCCTCAAAAACCATTTCAGCCGTGACCGTTTCGGCCCGATTTTTGGATAACTGATAAAGAACAGGATTATTGCCTGATCCCAATGCAAGTGCTCCTCTACCATCGCGTGCAATTGCCCACCCTGAACAAATACTTTCGAGGCAGCCTCTTCTTCCACAAGAACACTGCGGGCCGTTGACCTCAACAATATAATGCCCAAACTCGCCGGCCAACCCGCTGCCCCGATACAACTGGCGGCCGAAAATGAGCCCGCCGCCTATTCCAGTGCTGATCTGTACGTAGGCTATATTTTCAAGAGAGCGGTATCCGCCGAACCACCACTCCCCTAGAGCAGCCACATTGCCATCATTATCCATACTTGCCGGTAAATGAAAAGCCTGGCTGATATCCGCAACCAAGGGCGCGCCATTCCAATCAGCAACGTGGTTGGAACGCAATACACTGCAACGGTCCTCGCTGACGGGCCCACCGAAGCTAATCCCCACCGCTTTTACCACCTCTGGTCGGTTGAAAACGGCCAATGCTTCTCTGCCGCACTGGATCATTGCATCCATCGTACCTTTGGCACCCTCTGAGACAGGGGTACGTTTACGAATCACCGGACCAACAATTTTCTCAGCTGCCAAATCGACAACTGCTGCAGCAAGCTTGGTTCCACCAAAATCCAGAGCAAGTATGCCATCTGTCATATTTATTTCGGATCTGTCTGGCTTATTTCCCATACATTACTGCACCACGCAGCAATCCTGCCAAAATATGGTTGATAATCAAATGCACATCTTCGATCATTTCCATACTATCACTGGGGACGACCAGACAAATATCGGTCAAGTCCTTCATTTTTCCGCCCTTAAAGCCGGTCAGCCCAATTATCTTAATCTGCATCTTGCGGGCAGTTTCAATGGCTTTGAGAATATTAGCTGAGTTTCCCGATCCACTGATAGCAATTAAAATATCACCAGGTCTACCTAAAGCCATCAACTGCTCAGAGAAAATAACGTCATATCCCTCATCGTTTGCGTATGCCATAACAGAGGGAATATTATCGTTTAAGCAAATCGCGCGCATACGGTTCTTTCCAGCTTCGCGGGTGTTTTTACTAAAATCGCATACCATGTGAGAAGCAGCCGCTGCACTGCCGCCATTTCCAATGACAAAAACCTGTTTGCCCATTTTACGAGCTTCTTGTAAAGTGGCATTAATTTCAACAAATTTTTCTTCAGGCAATGCTTTTAGAACTTCAGCCAATTCACCAGTGTACATTTTTACAAAATCTATTTCTTCGCTCATTTTTTCTCCTTTATAAATAACCTGTCATTTTAATCAGGTTTTTTTATATTTTTGTTTGTATTCCTATTCAGCCTTATGTAGAA
>PMIV01000126.1 GCA_003158355.1 Anaerolineaceae bacterium | reverse complement strand
GATGCCGACCAGTTCTTACCGGCCGCGAAGTTGGGCGTCACCAAGATCAATATCGATACTGACGGTCGTTTGGTCTGGACTCGCGTACACCGTGAATACTTCCTGGCTCACCCCGAGAACTTCGATCTACGCCCGGTTGGTAAAGAATTCATGTCTGAATATGCAAAATTCATTGCAGCCAAGAATGTCAAACTGGGTTCTGCCGGTCAGCTCGAAACTGTGCGGAAATTTATCGCTTAATTTGCAATAGATCACTAAAAGGCTGGCAAATAAATTGTCAGCCTTTTTTGTTATATACTGCATAATGATTAGAATAATTCGGGTAAATCATTTTATTTTGCAGCCTTAAAATAATTTTTTAGTCTACATATGTTGATCACCCTCTCCAATCTTGCAATCCATTCATTAGTTTCTTTGTAAACATAGCGTTAACAATCTTAAAATATCATGAGAGTACTTGCAATTGGGTTGAGAAAGTTGTATAAATTTATCTTATAAGGTTGCCATATGAATTTTTTCGTTATTGTTTACTTGTTGCCCCTCTTGTTGCTTGCCATGATTATAATGGTTCGAAGCAGAAACACCGTTAGGANNTCGGTAACACCAAATTTTTACCAAAGAATTTGTTAAATCCCAACAAGGAGAAATTGTAATGAAGAAGTTCATGAAAGTCGTATTTGTATTATCGATAGCTGCCTTCCTGTTCGCAGGTTGTGCACCAAAGGCTACCCTCCCAGCTGCCTGTACATCCGATGCTGCTGGCTGCGCCGTTTTTACTTCCGGCCAGACTGTTAAAATCGGTATGGGCGCCCCCATGACCGGTGGCAATGCCAGCTATGGTATTGACATCTCTCAGGGTGCAACCATTGCTATCGCTGACGCCGGCGATGTGAAGGGCTGGAAATTCGCTCTGGATGCCGAAGACGATCAGGGTGCTGCCGAAGGCGGCGCTGCTGTAGCCAACAAATTCGTCTCCGATCCCGCGATCGTTGCCGTAGCCGGTCATATCTTCTCCGGCGCCACCGCAGCCGCAGTGCCTATCTATGAAAAAGCTGGCATCCCCATGCTTTCCCCATCTGCGACCAACCCGGTTTTAACCACAACCGGATCCAAAGTCTTCAACCGCATCGCTTTCTCCGATTTGATGCAAGGCCCCGGTGCTGCAGATTACCTCTACACCACATTAAAGGTCAAGAACTTAGCACTGCTGCACGATGGAACTGACTATGGTAAAGGTCTGGCCGATATCGTTTCCAAACAGTTCGCAAAAGATGGTGGCACTGTTGTTGACGAAGAAGCTATTACTCCAGGAGAAACTGATTACACCGCTGTTCTTTCCTCAGTTGCTTCCAAATCTCCAGATGCTTTGTATTTCGGCGGATACACCGCTGAAGGCGCAATCATTGCCAATGAGATGAAACAAACTGGTTTGGAAAAAGCCATCTTCTTTGGTGATGATGGTACCTATGGCGCTGACTTCCTCACTCGTACCGGTTCCAACGGCGAAGGCGCTTATGCTTCCATTGCACCTGTTAGCCCGGATAGCCCCGCCAAAGATAAATTCAATGCAGCTTATAAGGCTCAATTCGGTAAAGAAGCCGGTTCATTATCCCCCTATACCTGGGCTGGATATGATTCAGCTGCTGCTTTAGCCAGTGTAATCAAGTCCGTTGCTTTCGTCGATGGTGGAAAACTCTACATTCCGCGTACCGCTCTGATTACTGCAGTTCGCAACCTGAAAGGCTATGTTGGTCTTTCCGGTACCTTCACCTGCCAGTCAAACGGTGAGTGCAATACTGGCAGCCCGCAGTTCGTTATCGTGAAATCCGGCGCTTGGGTTCCTGCCGATAAACAGTAAAGTAATTTAATTCACTCCATACTTGGTCGGGGGGATGCACCACTCCCCGACCAAATCTATTGCTAGAAAGGCAGTAATTGCCATTATGACTGCAGATATTCCTCATGATCTTAAGAAGAAAGGGAACCAGCTACTGAAACTTATCCGCCCATTATTGGGCGGTATTGTTGGTTTATTTCTAATCTATAGACTTTACGTCATTCTCATCGTTGAGCATCCCTATGGCCCGGATACTTGGACCCGGCTCTTAATCGCAGGATTGATCCTTGGCGGTGTGTATTCCTTGATCGCCATCGGTTACACGCTGGTTTATGGTATTCTATTTATGATCAATTTTGCCCATGGCGATGTCATGATGCTGGGCGCTTTTGGTGGNNAACTTTCTCAATGTTTATCCGTATTATTCCATAATCATTGCATTTATTGTTGGTATGACTGTTGCAGCATTAACCGGTTATTTCCTGGAAAAGATTGCATACCGGCCGCTAAGAAAAGCGCCCAGACTGGTACCTCTTATCAGTGCTATCGGTGCTTCAATCTTTCTGGAAAATGCGGTCGAGTTACTTTTCAGTCCACAGCTTCGTAATTACACCAATCCAGATATCTTACACCGGGGTTCGGGATGGACAATTGTGATCAACCACAGCAATGTCATAGTCCCCTACACCGGTGTTTTTTCATTTTTATTATCGGCTATTTTATTAGTCATCGTCTATACCATTGTGCGAAAAACCCGTTTGGGCCGTGCTATGCGTGCTGTGGCACTGGATAAGAAAACAGCAGCACTCATGGGTGTGGATGTCGACAGCACCATCAGCCAGACCTTTATTCTCAGCGGAGCCCTCGCCGGTGCTGCCGGTGTAATGTTTGGTATTCATAATGGACTTATCTATTACTATACCGGCTTCATCCCCGGCATTAAGGCCTTTACCGCAGCCGTTTTAGGTGGCATCGGTAACTTGCCCGGAGCTATGCTCGGCGGAATGTTCCTGGGTATTGTTGAATCCGTTGGCCCAGCTGCTTTGGGCATCGACTTCCAGCTTAAAGATGTGTTAGCCTTCGTAATCCTCATTTTAGTCCTAATCTTCAAACCCTCCGGTCTGTTGGGTGAATCTTTGGCGGAGGAGAAACTATGAAAAAAACTTATCTTCGGCAAAGTTTCGATACCGGCATTATTTTCGGTATTGTACATATCTTTTGTGTGTTGATCGCTTTCAATGCAATGTTGGGAAGTTTGCTGGCAAAGATTGTAAATGTTACCTCCAGTCTCACTTCTCCAGCTGTCGGCGCCCTGATTGCGTACGCGGTCATCTTAGGTCTCTGGGCCGGGATCGCTTCGGCACTGCGCCAACGTGAATTGAGCGATGGAAAACGTCTACTGGCCAGTCTGGTAACTGGCAGCTCGTCTGGATTACTGGCTGCTGTTCTTGTGGGGATTTTTCAACTGATGCTGATATTGAACATCAACCCACGCGATTATTTGACAAATCTTTCTCTTCCATTTATGCAGGCTTGTTTATATTCGCTGCCCGGTTTGCTTGGGATTCTGGCAAACTTTTTCACATTCTTGATCTCAGCGTTTGTTGGCGGTTTGCTGGTTGTCGGGTGGAATCTGCATGGTTTTGCCTCAATACGTCACCAAATCAACAATGCACCTAAAAACTGGATCGCAAAATTACGTAGCGGCTCAGCAAAAAAGCAGCTTATTCAAAAATATGTATTTTATGCTCTGCTGTTTGTGTTGATTGCCATACTCCCTCTTGAATGGGGATCGTATTGGAACTACGTAATAGGTACAGTTGGCTTGTATGTCATCATGGGCCTGGGTTTGAATATCATCGTAGGCCTATCTGGACAACTCGTATTGGGGTACATCGCTTTCTTTGCCATTGGAGCTTACACAATGGCACTGCTCAACGCCCCAATCCCGCATAACCTTATGTGGGGATTCTGGCCGGCATTGGTTTTAGCCATTCTACTGGCTGCACTGGCAGGATTCCTGCTTGGACTGCCTCTCATGCGCTTACGCGGCGATTATCTGGCCATTGTTACCCTGGGTTTCGGTGAAATTATTCGTATCCTGCTTAACAGCGATTTGCTCACCTCATTTTCAGGCGGCCCGCGCGGTGTTCAAGGAATTCATGGACCAACCATTTTTGGGCAGGTTTTTTCTGATGTCAACTATATGTATCTGATTATATTGGCGGTCGCACTGGCAATGTACGTCTACAACCGGTTACAACACTCACGTACCGGGCGCGCCTGGTTAGCCATCCGCGAAGATGAAACCGTTGCCCGTGCTACCGGCGTTAATACAAATAAATACAAACTACTGGCTTTGGTCATTGGTGCAGGGTTTGCCGGTCTGGCTGGTGCTATTTCAGCAGCCATGAACCAGTTTATTGGACCCGGAGACCAATCCTTAATGGCCTCCATCAATGTTTTATGCGAAATCATTGTCGGTGGTATGGGAAATATCCCCGGTACTTTACTGGGTGCTTTTGCCCTTAAAGGGTTGCCGGAACTGCTGCGCGAGGTGGAAAACTTCCGCATGCTGGCCTTCGGTGCCTTGCTGGTGGCTATGATGATCCTTCGCCCGGAAGGGTTAATCCCGTCTCAGCGTCCAACCCTCGAATTACCCGAGGAAACTCCGCCCGCAACATCATCAACATTAACGGATGCAGCCAAAATAAAACCACCCGAGGAGAACCCTCATGACTGAAAATATCATTGAATGCCGTGAAGTAACCAAAATTTTCGGCGGCTTGACCGCAGTCAACAAAGTGGATGTATTCGTACCAAAGAGTAGTATTTTTTCGATCATCGGCCCCAATGGTGCTGGAAAAACAACGTTGTTCAACTGTATTTCCGGGTTTTATACCCCGGAACACGGCGAGGTCTATTTCGAAGGCGAACCGCTGCGTGGAAAAACCACCGATGCTATCGCCAGTATGGGAATTTCTCGGACCTACCAGAACATCAGACTTTTCTCCAATCTGACTACCATTGAGAACGTACTTGTCGGTCAGCACCACCGCCTCAGAGAAACCTGGGTCGACGCAATACTGAATACACGCCGCTACCAGACAGAAGAAAAAGCCTCCATTCAAGAAGGTGTGCGCTGGTTGAATTTTGTCGGTTTACAAGGGTTGGGAAACACTCCTGCACGCAGCATGCCCTATGGCGCTCAGCGCCGTTTGGAAATTGCCCGTGCCCTGGGCAGCAACCCCAAGCTCTTATTACTCGACGAACCAACCGCTGGCATGAACCCGCAGGAAACCCTGGAAATGACTGCCCTGATCCGCCGCCTGCGCGACGAATTTGGCATCACCATCATCTTGATCGAGCATGACATGCATGTCGTTATGGGTATTTCCGATCATATTGCCGTGCTCGATTTTGGACTGAAGATTGCCGATGGCACGCCGAAAGAAATTCAAGCCAATCCACGCGTGATTGAAGCTTACCTGGGCCCTGGCGGAGCTGCTCTCGCGAAAAAATACAGCAGGAATAAATAGCCATGATTCTATCAGTCGATAATATCAACGTTCATTACGGCGCCATTNNGCCGGAAAATCGACCAGTCTGAACACCATTTCTGGTCTGCTTCGGCCCACCAGCGGAACCGTCACTTATGAAGACAAAGAAATCTCCAATACTCCCCCGCCCGAGATCGTCAGACGCGGCTTGATCCAGGTACCTGAGGGTCGAAAGATCTTCGGCACAATGTCCGTCTGGGAAAACCTGGAAATGGGTGCGTACTTGAACTCGGATGAGAAAGAAAAAGATTCTCTGATCGAAATGGTTTATACACGCTTCCCACGCCTCAAAGAACGCCACAATCAACAAGGTGGTACCCTCTCTGGGGGCGAACAGCAGATGTTAGCCATTGGCCGCGGCCTGATGGCCAAACCAAAAGTACTGCTGTTGGATGAACCTTCGATGGGTCTTTCTCCCATTATGGTCGAGCAAATTTTCGACACCATCCGCGAGATCAACCAGAGCGGCACCAGTATCTTGCTGGTGGAACAAAACGCGCTTATGGCCTTATCCATTGCTGATCGGGGGTATGTGCTGGATACTGGTAAAGTTGTACTTGAAGGCCCAGCCAATGACCTACTGCACAATCCGGTTGTCATTAACGCCTACCTGGGCGGGGATACCGGAGATTAATTCCTAATCGCTTATTGTCTCTCCTTTTAATGAAACACCCGATTTCTTTTGAGGTCGGGTGTTTCATTTAAGTATCAACTCTTATAAACTAATTCTCAATCTTACAAACGTAAAATGTTTTATTTCCAAAATACACTGCAAAGTCTCAGAATTTGGATTTTTCTCTAAAGATCTATTCCGATCTCTGCCGTTGGATCATTTGCCTATTGGTCACTGGTCCGCGCATGTGTATTGGAAAAACAAATCTGCATCCTGCTCTTGTTGATTGAATAATAAAACGCCGTCAGGATAGATCTGCGCGCCCTGCCGACCCAACAAGCCAACTTCAGCCGGATGCCCCCCCGGTGAGTTTACAGAAGCCTGAATCCATAGGGTTGGCTCACCTTTTGGAACTTTATATTTGACGGGTAGGTCGATCACTTCATTGGCTTTCAAAGAAGAAAGGGGATATTCCATCGTTGAAAGCACTTTTTGCGTTTCATCCAGTACAGATAGCGTTAATGTGTCTTGAGCTATCCCCTGTGCGGTTTGTATGCGTACTTTCACTGAGTTAATCTCTGTGCATTGGGAAGTAAAACTCTGCCGAACTTGAGTTTGAGCAGTAACCGGTGCAATGTATGGGGTAGTTAGGTCAATGTTTTTATACACCGGCAATGTGCAGGGCTGTGAGGGAGAAACTGCATATACACATTTCGTGTAATAGGTTCTATAAATGCCATAGCCAAAGTTGGCTACGGTAGCTATGATCAATACCAACGAAGTCCACCCAACGATTTTTTGGGAAGATTCCGGAAGGTTAAATATCCCTGCCAAAGCCAAAAAAAGAATAGGAGTAAAAGGAGTAAAATACCTGCCCATTGCACCAGCGGCAACCACTCCGGGTTGATAGCCCATCACAAATTGAAATGAACCTATCCCAAACAGACAGATCACGCCAATAGCAAAAACAGCAATTCTACCGCGGGTAGAGAGAAGTTTATTACGAACTTCACAGAGAACGGCCAATACGAGTGCCAGCGGGAATAAGATATAAGTCAGTACGGGTACATTCCCGGCCCAGTAGCCATAAGCACCCACCCAATCCTTGTAATCCGAACCTAAAGAGAGGATAAATCCTTTTATAAAGCCGGGGATAAAATCAGACAGATTGTTGACAACCAAAAAAAGCTGGCTCATCAACGTTTTATCGGTAGTGTGATCGTGATAGTTTGCTACGGCTATAAAAGCCCAAATAATGGTGATAAGTACCGAAATTACAGCGCTGCCAATGATCACATAAGGCGCTTTTTTCGAAGCAAATTTTTTCCTTATAAACAGAAAAAGTAAAAGAAGAACAAAAAATGTTCCCGGCTTAACACACCCGACTAAAACGGTCAGCAGCGCGATCAACCACATTTTCTTGTTGTCAATGGGCGTTTCTTTTTGGGTGTAGACTTTTAGCACAAATCCAATAAAGAGGAAACTTACCGCGTTTGTGATCAAGTCAGTATTAATGGTGGAAGCCTCGAACAATGCCATTGGGGTTAGCGCCAACACCAAAAAGACAAACTTGCCAAAGGGTAAATTTCTTATTGTGAGAAAACACAAAAATAAATAGATCAATAACCCGAAAATCCTCATTGCCAGGATTCCCGGAAGGATCGGCCAGTCAAAAACACGCCAGAATATTCCAGCAATCATCGCCTGGGGAAAATAGAGCAACGGGAAATAAGCGGATCGGGTACTTCCATCCACCATACTTTGCCAGTTGGCTTTGGTCAGGAAGGTTTTGGCCTCGAACTGGTCAATAGCGGAGGTCTCAAAATAACGGCGTTGGTAAGAAAGCGTATAAAATTCAGAAAGGGAATAGTCCCCGCGTTCAACACCCCGGTTCGGGATCATGTGTAAACCTGAGATGTCGAAAAAACGGATGGTGTGAGCTTCTTCATCAAAGCCGGCGCCATATGGAATGAAGACGCAAAACAACAGCCCTACCAGCAATCCAACAGCCAGGAAGATAACTTCTGGCTTTTTTAATACTCTATCCAGTTTTAGGGAATTTTTCATCAATATAGAACCTTGCTATGGAATTAATTATTTTTTCTTGCCTGAAAGGCCTGGTTGATCTCTAAAATTAGCTGCCGCCAAATTTCCGGGCGGGTCCTCTTACAAACATTGAGGAGGTTGATCACCGGAGCAGCCGGTTGAGCCAGCACTAGTTCACGAACATTAGCCGGACAAATAAATGGTGTCGAAAACACTCCAGCCGCTTCCTTCCCTACCGGCATAAGCCAGTTGCTTGATGCCAGCCCCCATTCCACCAAATCGATGATCTTCGTCCAGGGTTGAGGTTTTTCTGTAGCCAGAATATTATAAATGGTATTTTGCACACTGTAATTACCCGGCACTGCATAGGCTTGACTGGCAATAAAAAGGATCCCCGATTCCAATGTGAATCCATTCCAATTGGGGGTAGTACCCACCGGGCGGAGGATCAGGTGAGCGGATTCCTTAAGTCCAAGCATTTTCTTGGTTTGGGTCAACTCCAATGTCAAAGCTCCCTCCTCTTCATTTGCCAGGATTGCCGCTGTGACCATCAATGCTGCCAGGTATTCGCCATCAACTGTGCCATCACTGCATAACAAATGGATTTTATTTTCACTGTTGGATTCAGGTGAAAATTTATCTCCATTTAAAAGAATATATTCACTTGGTGTAAACGAGCTTTCAGAATATTTCATGTCCACCTTTTTTCCAGAAAAATAACATTTCCCTCTATGATACAACCATATTGTAACTAAAAATACTTATACTTTTTATTGAGGTGGTAGTCTGTATAATGATTATAATAAGAGAGCTCTTTCAGAATATTAAATTTATGGTTAAAGGTTTGCAAAAAGGAATCAAATGCCGTTTTTTATCTGGCCGTCTTATTTAGACCTTTGCGCTTCTATTTTCACTTTTTTCCTTACGCTGGGACTTGCCAAATATGTTTGGGATCATCGCAAAATTCCAGGGATGGGTTATTTTTTCTCTTTATGTCTGAGTGTTTGTTTATTGTCGTTGATCTATTTTTTAGAAATAATCAGCACCAAACTAGCTGATAAGATTTTCTTAGAAAATACCCGATATAGTATTTTAGATTTTCTTCCCATTTTTTATTTGGCCTTCATTCTCCTCTTCACCAATCAAAAGAAAGCCTTCAGAAGACCAGGTTGGCCTATTCTGTTCATTCAACCCGCAGCAAACCTGGTTGTGATCTGGACGAATTTATTCCCGAACTGGTTTAGAACGGGCGCTTCAATTGAATACCTTGACATGAATTTTCCTGGAATACTGAACAGTTATTTCGGTAATTGGTATTGGTTTTGTGCAATTTATATTATTATCCTTCTGTTAATTGATCTGGTTTTTTTGTTAAAGGCTTACTTCCATTCCCCCCACTGGGCACGAAACAAATTATGGTTCCTGATACTGGGTCTATTTATCCCCTGGATAGTCAGCCTCACAACTATTCCTGGCTCGATTTTTAAAGACCAAAATTATTTACTGATGCTTTCTGTGGCAATTTCGCTCACGATCGTTGCCTGGGGTGTGCTGCGTTCTAGAGTTTTAGATATTTTGCCGATTGCTCGAGAGGCGATCCTGGATCAGATCACAGATATTTTCTTTGTGATCAATCTCGAAGGACGAATAGTGGATTTTAATCAATCCGCCAAACTAAACCCCATCATGAAACCAAACCTCCAGGTTGGCTTGCCCTTCAATAAGCTGCTGCCTGAGTTCTCCACCATTAAATTCATTCCCCACATAGAGAGTATCAAGGAAATGGAAATTACTCTTCATCGCGGGTTTGAACCGCAAATATTTAAATTGCGTATTTCTCCACTGGTGAACGAAAATCAGGCAATCTCTGGATGGTTAGTCATTTTTCACGACATTACTGAGTTGAAACAGGAAGAAAACGATCTGCGAAAAGCAGAGACCCGTGCTGAACAATCTCTCAAATTTGTTCAACAACGAAGCCAGGAACTGAATATTATTCGTAAAACTACTGATTTTCTCAACCAGGCAACGTCGTTGCGGGGAGCGTTGATACCAACTTTTGAGACGATCCGGAATATTTCTAAATCTGAGCAACTGTGGGTATGTCTTTTAGATCCGGAGACCGGGAATAATCATCGTGAAATTTTCTTTTATCCAGATCAAACCCAGTTATCTTTAAAGTACTTTGATAATCTGCCGAATACTCTGCCTTGTTTGCAAGACCTGATCAACAGCGATTCATCTGGAGCCCAATTCTATTCAGAGACAACCGGACAAACCTTTGCGGCAGAAATTACCAGAAAAGCATATATATCCTTGCCATTACGCACTAGGTTTAAATCGCTGGGGGTGTTGAATATCGCGCTTGATAATAAAGAATGTATAGATGAAGACATATATCCATTGATTGAAACAATCTGCGCTTCACTGAGCGTGGCAATAGATCGGGTCAGATTATTGAAATCTGAATACAGTGAACGGCGACTGGCAGAAGCGTTTCGTCAAATTAATAACAATCTCACCGCTTCTCTAAATTTAGCCGACGTTCTGGACCTGCTGCTCGAACAAGTTTCCCGATTGATCCCGTTTGACGCTGGTTGTGTGATGTTTGTGGAAGGTGAAAATGCCTGGATCACACGAAAAAAGGGATATGAATTTCTCGGTAAAGAATCAAATCAATTAATTTCCCAAACAAACTTTCCCCTCGAAAATACCAAAAACCTCCGCCAGATCGTGGCCAGTAAAGAACCGTATCTCATCGAAAACACTCATTTGGAACCCAATTGGGTACCGATAGCGGGAACTCAGGTTTTTCACAGTTGGGTAGGCGCGCCCGTGATCATCGATCACAAAGTTGCCTTTATTTTCTCGCTGGATAAAAAAGAGATCGGTTTCTTTAAACCCAACCATGCCAAGCATTTGGTTACTTTTTGCAGCGAAGTATCTCTGGCGATCCAAAACGCCCGCCTTTATGAAGCCGGTCAAAAACGTATTAAGGAATTGGAAAGTCTGCAAGCAACATTAAAAGGAATTAGCTCACAATTAGACCTTGCCCAACTCTTGAAATATATTATGGAAAGTGCCTTGTCATTGCTGGAGTCCACTTCCGGCGTTATGGGTCTGTATCAGGAAGAGGCTAATAATTTTAAGATAGCTATCAACATTTCCGAAGGCAAAGACCTTACCGGCAACCTCCTTCAACCCAATGAAGGATTGATGGGGATTGTGGCTGCTTCAAAAGAACCATTCACTCTGGATGATTATTCGACATGGGATAAACATCTGGAGGAGTATGTCAGTGCCTTCCCGCATGCAGTCCTCGAAGTTCCCCTC
>PMIV01000290.1:4052-4447 GCA_003158355.1 Anaerolineaceae bacterium | reverse complement strand
CGCAACAGCGCCATCAAACAGGTGGCTTCGGCTCGTTTTGGGGTGACCAGTTATTATCTGGTCAATGCCCGCGAACTGCAAATTAAAATGGCACAGGGCGCCAAACCCGGCGAAGGAGGGCAGTTACCCGGGTCGAAGGCTTATCCGGAGATTGCCAAGGTACGCCATTCCACACCGGGGGTGGGGCTTATTTCGCCTCCTCCGCATCACGATATCTATTCTATCGAGGACCTGGCACAACTGATTAATGACCTTAAGAATGTAAATCCGCAGGCGCGCATCAACGTGAAACTGGTTTCTGAGGTTGGTGTGGGCACAGTGGCTGCCGGGGTGGCTAAGGCACGCGCGGATGTAGTGCTCATCAGCGGGCACGACGGCGGCACGGGGGCTTCACC
>PMIV01000290.1:0-4032 GCA_003158355.1 Anaerolineaceae bacterium | reverse complement strand
AAGACCGGGCGCGATGTTGTGATCGCGGCGCTGCTTGGCGCGGAGGAATTTGGTTTCGCCACTGCACCGTTGGTGGCTTTGGGCTGTGTGATGATGCGGGTCTGCAATTTGAATACCTGCCCCACGGGCGTAGCAACTCAAGACCCGGAACTGCGCAAGAATTTCAAGGGTGATCCGGCTCATGTGGTCAATTTTATGTATTTTATCGCGCAGGAGATGCGCGAATGGATGGCAAAACTCGGTTTTCGCACGATCGATGAGATGATCGGGCGGACAGATAAACTCGAAGCCCTTCAGGTTGTGGATCATTGGAAAGCGAGCGGAGTAGATCTTTCAGCCCTGCTTTATCAGCCCGATGTTCCAGAATCCGTGGGACGGCGTTGTTTGATCAAACAAGAGCACAGCCTAAAGAATACGCTGGACCAGCAAGTGCTGCTGGATCTGTGTAAACCGGCACTGGAACATGGTGAAAAAGTGAATATCGACCTGCCGATCCGCAATATCCATCGGGTGGCCGGCGCCCAGGTGGGCAGCGCCGTGACCCGCCGTTACGGGTTGGCCGGGCTGCCGGATGACACGATCCATATGCACTTTCACGGTTCCGCAGGGCAAAGTTTTGGCGCATTCATTCCGCGCGGGATAACCCTGGAGTTGGAAGGTGATTCTAATGATTATATTGGCAAAGGACTTTCGGGCGGACGGATCATTGTCTACCCGGCAGCCGGGTCTACTTTTGCCACGGATGAAAACATTATTACCGGCAACGTGGCTTTTTATGGAGCTACCGAGGGTGAGGCGTATATCAGCGGTGTGGCCGGTGAGCGCTTCTGTGTGCGCAACAGTGGTGCCAATGCAGTCGTTGAAGGGGTGGGTGACCACGGTTGCGAGTACATGACTGGTGGTCGCGTGGTAGTACTGGGCAAAACCGGACGAAACTTTGCGGCTGGCATGACGGGGGGAATCGCTTATGTGGTCGATTGGGATGGCCAATTTAAGCAAAGGTGCAATCCCGATATGGTAGAACTTGAGACTCTCAATAATCTGGCCGAAATTGCCGAAGTAAAAGAGATGATCCGCCGCCATAAAAAATTCACTCAAAGCAAACTGGCTAAGGAAGTTCTGGATAACTGGGATGATTCTGTTCGCCGTATTGTAAAAGTACTTCCCAAGGATTACAAGCGCATGCTGCAAGCCTTTGAAGAAGTAAAAATGGACGGTTTGAGCGGTGATGCAGCAGTGATGGCTGCTTTTGAACTCAATAGTCATGATCTTGTGCGTGTAAGCGGAAACTGAGAGGTATTCAAATGGGTAAACCTACTGGATTTAAGGAGTTTCAACGGGAACTGCCGGGCGATCTTCCGGCCGAAGAACGAATTTTACACTGGAAGGAATTTCACCGGCCTTTTGTAGACGAAAAGCTGCAAACCCAGGGAGCTCGCTGCATGGACTGCGGGGTACCTTTCTGTCATACGGGCAAATTGATCAACGGCATGGCCTCCGGCTGCCCGATTAACAACCTGATCCCTGAATGGAATGACCTGGTTTACCGTGGCTTGTGGAAGCAGGCCCTGGATCGCTTGTTGAAAACAAATAATTTTCCGGAGTTTACCGGCCGAGTCTGCCCGGCGCCGTGCGAAGGTTCGTGCACACTGGGCATCAATGACCCGCCGGTGACTATCAAGAGCATTGAACAGGCCATTGTTGAAAAAGGGTTTGAAGAAGGTTGGATCAAACCGCAGCCGCCTGAGATCCGCACCGGCAATAAAGTGGCAGTGATCGGCTCGGGGCCTTCCGGGCTGGCTTGCGCTGATCTACTTAACCGGGTCGGGCATTCCGTGACGGTTTTTGAGCGGGCTGACCGCGCCGGTGGGCTGCTGGTTTACGGCATTCCCAATATGAAGCTCAGCAAGCATGTATTAACCCGTCGCATCGATCTGATGACTGCGGAAGGGATTACCTTTATTACCAAAACCGAAGTTGGCAAAGATTACCCTGCCGGGCAATTGTTAAAGGAATTTGATGCCGTGATCTTGTGCGGCGGAGCCACCAAACCGCGCGACCTGCCGGTGGAAGGGCGTGATCTGAAAGGCATCCACTTTGCGATGGAGTTTTTACATGCCAATACGCGCAATGTGCTGGGCGGTTCACTGGAAGAAATCGATGCGTTGACGATCTCGGCGCGGAGCAAAGACGTACTGGTGATCGGCGGGGGAGACACCGGCACTGACTGCGTGGGTACCTCCATGCGGCACGGCTGCCGCAGTATCACTCAATTTGAGATCATGGAACAACCACCGCTGGTACGCCAGCCAGATAATCCCTGGCCGGAGTGGCCCAAAGTATATAAAGTGGATTACGGCCAGGAAGAAGCCAAGGCGATTTTTGGACAGGACCCGCGTCAATTTTGTATATTAACCAAACGTTTCGTGGGGGATGCGAATGGGAATGTCAAAGAAGTACATACCGTTCAGGTAGAGTGGGTGTTGGGAGCCAATGGGCGGCCCACACCGCACGAACTGCCGGGTACAGAAAAGGTCTGGCCGGCGCAGTTGGTACTGCTGGCGATGGGTTTCCTTGGGCCGGAAGACAGGTTGTTGGAGCAGATGGGCGTCGCACGTGATGAGCGCAGCAACGTGCGCGCCAACACGGAACAATACGCCACTAATCTTAAAGGCGTCTTTTCTGCAGGCGATATGCGCCGCGGACAAAGCCTGGTGGTGTGGGCGATCCATGAAGGGCGCGGAGCTGCTCGTGAGGTGGATCGTTACTTGATGGGTGAAACTCAGCTTCACGGTTAGGATGGACAGCCTGATCATTTTTTAAGTTGGTGGAAGCAGCGACCTTGAAGAAAAAGGTTGCCTTGAGCCCTTTTCGCCTATATAATCCAAATCAATGTCTCTTTCACCCTTTTTGCATGCCTTAAAATCGCGGTTTTGGATCGTATTGGCTTTGCTGTTTGCCGGTTTAAGCATCCTCTGGTTAATCTTTACCCCGGCTGGGATCACCGGAAAGCTATTGGCAATTGCCTATGCAGTTTGCGAACAAAATCCGACCCATACTTTAAGCCTGGGTGGACGGGTTTTATTCTTATGCAGCCGCTGCACGGGTATGTACCTGGGGACGGGGGTGGCAATGGCTTTTTTGACTAACCGGAAGAAAGCTTTGCAGTCGCCTTCCAAAGGGAAAAAGATCGTGCTGGCTGCTTTATTTTTGGCTTTCGCAGTGGACGGAATTAATTCCACGGCTGCAACTTTTTTCCCCGGACATACGTTATATCAATCAAGCAACATACTGCGCTTCATCACTGGCATGGGCATGGGCATTGTGATTGCCAATGTATTGCTGCCGCTGTGGAACCAGACTTTTTGGGCGCAGGCGAGTGATGAGCCGGTTTTAAGCTCCTGGCCGCAGTTGGCCGGGTTAATCCTGGTCGAAACTCTTGTTTCGCTGCTGGTGTTAACCGGAGCAAAGGAACTCTATTTTCCGGTTGCTATTCTGTCCACGGTGATGGTACCGGTGTTGCTGACCATGGTCTACTCACTTTTATTCATGGTGATCTTCAAGCGTGAAAATTTGGTACGGCGTTGGAATATGGGTATCATTTACATAGAAATTGGCGCGGTCTGTGCACTCCTGCAAATTGGTTTATTTGACCTCATTCGTTTTTCCCTTACCGGGACATGGTAAGGATACCAATTGCAAGTAAGGAATATGACATAAATGGATATTTTCAACATCATTTCAGCATTCGGTCTTTCAGCCAGCGCGGGGTTAAACGCGTATATTCCCCTGCTCGTGGTCTCGCTTTTGGCCAGATATACCCCGCTGATCAAACTCAATTCTCCCTGGGATGCCATGACTTCCTGGTGGGTGATCGGGGTGTTGCTATTTTTGTCCCTGATTGAATTCCTGGCCGATAAGATCCTGGCCGTCAACCACGTGAATGATGTGATCCAAACCTTTGTGCGGCCGACTGCTGGAGCAATCGTTTTTGCCGCCAGCGCATCCAACCTGACCCACGTGAACCCTGTG
>PMIV01000035.1 GCA_003158355.1 Anaerolineaceae bacterium | reverse complement strand
GAAGGTGTGGGTGGAACCTTGAACGAAGGCGGATTCAGCTTTTACGGATATTACACTTTCGATTACTCCATCGGCGGCAAAATCTCAGGTATGCTCAGTGTCAATGGCCTGAATGGCCAGGTGCTCTTCCATACCTGGCATGGTCAGTTTATTGATGAAAAGGAGTTCTAAAATGAATCGGTTTTGGAAATGGTTCTTGATCGTTCTTGGAATATTGGTTTTGATCGCCGTCACCTTCTTTGTTGCTTTGTTCTTGTTTAGAGGCGGCGGGGTAAGAATGCATTCCGGCGCATTCATTGGCCGGCCGCGTGTTTTTGGCGGAATGATGGTGGGTATGGGAGGGCTAATGTTCTTCCGTTTCCTCGTTCCTCTGGGAATCCTTGTTCTGGCAGGGTTTGGAATTGCCTATTTTGTAAAATTTGGTAAAAAACCAGTTCAACCTGCAGCAATTTCTCCAGTTTCAGGTGTTTGCGCTCATTGCGGCAAGTCTCTTTCTGCCGAATGGACTACCTGCCCGTACTGTGGAAGCAAGATCGAACCACCTGTAGAGACAACTCCAAAAGCGTAATCAATTACCGGTATTAAAAAGTGGCTGCCCTTTACGGACAGCCACTTTTTATAAATATATCGAATAACTTAGAGATTAAAGAATTTGCGCAGGGCAGAAAGAACCAGACCAAGACCTAAGGTCGAGATTCCACCGAAGAGCAAACCTTGAACCGTATTATCGGCACCAGTAACAGGGATCAATTCTCCACCCGCACCGGTATTTGGAATGGGAAGAGAGCATGCCACGGTATGCGATGTATCGGAAACACTCTGTGAATCTCCATAATAAACGACGATCGTATGTGATCCAGGTTTTGTAGTGGTGAATTTAGTCGATCCGGGTGCGGCTGTAAAACCTGGTTGGTATGAGCCGCCGTCTAAAGTCCAGGATGAAACCGTTACATTGGAACTGCCGGGATTTTCTATCGTCCACTGTAATGAAGTGCCCGAAACGGTACAGTATGGGTCAATGAAGACCAATGGACTACCGCCGGTTACCGGGATCAAGGGAGGTGCTGGAATCACTGGAGGCTCTGTAGAAACAGGAGGTTCGGTAGATTCTGGTGTACCATCTGTAGGCACAACGGTCTCTGTTGTTGGGACAGAAGTGCTTTCAGTGGGAACAACAGTCTCAGTGGTTGGAATTGCGGTTTCCGTTGTTGGGACAGGGGTCTCAGTAGTCGATACCGGAGTTACTGTGGTTGGCACAGCAGTTTCAGTAGTTGGTACTGGAGTCACTGTCGTCGGTACAGGTGTCGCGGTGGTAGGTACCGGAGTTACAGTCGTTGGGACTGGAGTAACGGTTGTCGGAACCGGGGTAACAGTAGTCGGTACCGGAGTTGCAGTTGTTGGAACAGGGGTCCAGGTTGAAACTTTAGTCGGCGTATTCGTAGGTAACGCGGTAGATGTATGGGTTGGAACAGGAGTTGCGGTATGCTCGTGTTCCGGTTCATGAGTGGCAGTTTTTGTCGGCGTCGGTGAATTTGTGGGTATTTGGGTTTTCGTCGGCGTGTTGGTAGGAACCTGGGTTTTAGTAGGAGTCTTGGTGTAAGTAGGCACAGGAGTCTTCGTAAAGGTAGGAGTCGGATTGTAATGCAGAACCGACGCTTGAACCGGCTGGAACACAACTCCCAGTACTAGAGCAGCAACCATTAACGCGGCTGCGCCAAAATAGATGGTGCGATTGATGATCTTTAATATTACGCTGGATTTTTTAGGCATTCTTTCCTCCAATAAGTGAAACCAATAAAATAAAATGCAGCCAAGTTTTTAAAAAGACTGATTTAAAACAAAAAAAACCCGGCTAGTAATTTACAGGCCGGGTTCGCAATTTGCTCCACAAAGGCTGCGCCCATTTACGAGCACTGCGACCAATACCACCTTTGTTTCCAAGCATCCTGAAAGCAGTTACTGCACATTTCTGATTTAGTTCACGAATTTGTGCAGTTATAAAATTGTTATTGAGGAGATTATAGCACAATATTATGATAAATACTACCAAAATAATCATAATATAATTAAATCAATAAAAAGGGAAANNTCCCAGCCGACCGCCATAAAATGGATGCCATGCACACCCGGCAGCGTTTTGATTTTCTGTATCAATTCCAGGGTCATTTGCACAGATTCTTCTTTGGGGTCAGACGCGTTTTCGAGGCGTTTGAACACAGAGGCAGGCACTTGAATTCCCGGTACGGCAGACATGGCCTGGGCTGCTTTGAGGCTGCGCACGGGAGTGAGGCCGGCCATCAGGTTCACCCGCTGCAATAGACCGCGGTGATCTAGCGCTGCGAGATATTTTTCAAATCCATCGAAATCAAAGATCACCTGGGTTTGCATGAATTGTGCGCCGGCGTTGATCTTCTTTTCTTCGCGCAACGATTGGATCAACGGCGTTGAGGCGAAAGGAGACCCGGCCGCGCCAATAAAAGCCTGCGGGGAGCATTTGACTTCACGACAATCCAGAAAATGACCCTCATCACGCATACGGCGCAGAAGCCAGATCATCTGGATGGCATCGAGGTCCCAGATGTCTTTGCGGCTGTGCGGTGCCGGTCCCAGGCAGGGGTGATCGCCGGTGAGGCAGAGGATGTTACGAATTCCCAACGCGCTGGCACCGAGAATTTCGGATTGGTATCCGGTGCGGGTGCGGTCGCGCCCGGCAATTTGCAGTACCGGTTCGAGGCCGTGCTGCAATGCCAACACGGAACAGGCCAGGGAAGACATGCGGGCGGTGGCCGATGGGGCATCGGTGAAATTGGCTGCATCGACCCAATCTTTGAGCAGCTCCACCTTCTTGAGCACATCGTCCGGGTTGCTCGAAAGCGGAGGAGCAATTTCTGCGGTCACGGCAAATTTTCCGCTCCGAAAAACTTCTTCCAGATGAGAAACAGGTGCGTGTTCAGGTGCTGGATGGGGCAGGGCGTCTCCGGCCCACCAATCGGGTTGGCGGATCTCGTAGAAGAAACGGTCCCAGCCCTGCTGGCGTTGGACAGCGGGTTTACGCAGGCCGCGCCAGACGGTTTTG
>PMIV01000070.1 GCA_003158355.1 Anaerolineaceae bacterium | reverse complement strand
GCGCGCGGTGACCAAAGCGCTTTCTACCGGCCAACATATGATGGTCGAAGCCGGCACCGGCACGGGCAAGTCCTTTGCCTATCTCATCCCGGCGGTCGAATTCGCCCTCAAAAACTCCACCCGGGTGGTCATCTCTACCAACACCATCACCCTGCAAGATCAACTCATCAAAAAAGACATCCCCGACCTGGCGGCTGCCCTGGGCAGCGAAGTACGCGCTGCGGTCGTCAAAGGCCGCAACAATTATTTGTGTCCGCGCCGGCTGGAAGGCATGCGCAAGAATGGGCCGGAAAACGCCGATGAACTGCGCGTCCTGGCCAAGATTTTGGTCTGGATCACTCAGGGAGGGACGGGAGACCGCGGTGAGATCAACCTCAACGGCCCCGCCGAACGCGACGTTTGGTCGAACCTCTCGGCAGAAGATGAAGGCTGCAAAGCCGAAGTCTGCCTGTCACGCACCGGCGGCGCCTGCCCCTTCTATAAATCGCGCATGGCGGCCCAATCTGCTCACATTCTGGTGGTCAACCACGCCCTGCTCCTGGCTGATATCGTCACCGGCAGCCGGGTGCTGCCCGATTATGAATACCTGATCGTGGACGAAGGCCATCATTTGGAATCCGCCACCACCAGCGCTCTCAGTTTTCACATCAATCAGGGCGATTTTGTGCGCCTGCTGCGAGAAGTGGGNNAATGATTTTTCCGAGTTCATTCACAGCATGGAATTCTTTATGGAAGATCAACGTGATGGCCAGCCCATCAACGGCTACGGGCAGCAGGTACGTGTTCTGCCCTCTACCCGCACCCTGCCGGTCTGGTCCGAAGTGGAAGTCGTCTGGGATAAAGCCGACGGCAGTTTGCGCTCATTGTTAGCGCTGCTCGGAGAATTCCAGAAGACCATCAGCGACAGCCTGGACGAACCCAACGAAGACATTCAGGATACGCTCAGTTCGCTGGCCAGCGTCAACCGCCGCCTGGCTGAGGCAGAACTGACGGTCAACGGCATGGTGTTCAAGCCTGAAGAAATGAAAATATACTGGGCCGAACTGCTGCCCAATAACTTCCGCCTCAACCTGCAATCGGCTCCCCTGCACATCGGTCCGCTGATGGAGCAGTACCTGTGGCACGAAAAGACCTGCATCATCCTCACCTCGGCCACGCTCACCGCGCACGGCGAATTCGATTACCTGCGCAACCGCCTCAATGCCGACGAGGCCGACGAACTGGTGCTGGGTTCCCCCTTCGATTTTGAAGCCTCCACCCTGCTTTACCTGGTCAACGACATTCCCGAACCCTCGGACGCCAACGCCTACCAGCGCGGCGTCGAATCCGCCATCATCCGCCTGGCCAAAGCCACCAACGGCCGCATGCTGGTGCTTTTCACCTCGTACGCTCAGCTCAAACGTACCTCGCAAAACATCAACGGGGCGCTGGCCGAAGCCGATATTCAGGTGTACGAACAGGGCGAAGGCGCTTCTACCAACACGCTGCTGGAGACCTTCCGCGAGGCCGATAAAGCCGTGCTGCTGGGTACGCGTGCCTTCTGGGAAGGCGTGGACATCCCCGGCGAGGCACTCTCGGTGCTGGTCATCGCCAAGCTGCCATTCGACGTCCCCTCCGACCCCATCATCGCCGCCCGCTCCGAGACCTTTGACGATCCCTTTAACGAATATAACCTGCCCGAAGCCATTTTGCGCTTCCGCCAGGGCTTTGGCCGCCTCATCCGCACCCAGTCTGACCGTGGCGTGGTGGCGATTCTGGATAAACGCGTGCTCACCAAAAAATATGGCCGCCAGTTCATCGAGAGCCTGCCCACCTGCACCGTCAAGGTCGCCAGCGCCGGGGAACTGCCCTCAGCCGCGGCGAAGTGGCTGAATCTGTAAAGAAAATTTGTGACCGTTTAGCTTTTGTTGATCTTTGATCAATTCTCCCTAGAAAAACTTTTTATCACTCTTTGAACCTGAATTTTACATGGAAATCTTTTCGCGTCTTTTGAGATTAATTGATTCAAACTTGAAATAACTACTTCACCTAAAATAGATAAATGTCAATAATTCTATGTGATTTAATCAACGCAGGAAAATAACTCCAAGCGTAACTGTTTTATAATAATACAACAACCTTGATAAAATTGAACAAACCCTTTCAAGGTCGTATATTCCTATAAATATTTAATATATGAGTTCTGAGAATTATTTTCCTGGCACTTTCCTGGGTCTGAAACCAAAAAATTCATTATTCATCTTCTAGAATTTGTAAAACTCGATCCCCTCTCTTAACATAACTATCTTTTTCGGATAAAGGTTCTGGATAATCCGAATCATTTGTTTTCAATGTTTCGGGTATCTCTCTTCTGCCAACAATCATGTTATATGCAAAACTTGCACTAGATGTTGTACCCACAATCTTTGTGCGAAAGGTCTTACATACAGAAAAAGTATCAAGTACTTCTGAAACTCTAACACGAACTTTTTCTTTATCAAGAGTTCCTAACAATTTATCAGTATCAGGATCACGAATTTCTATTGGTTCACCAGCCAATACTTTGAATTGCATTCCAATTTCTACGCCATCGTTTCTTCCAATATTAATACTTAATTCACGGGAATTAACAATAGATGCAACTTTCCCCTCAATTGGTTTACTCTTATCTAGTGTTTCGGTCATTTTTTTACTTCCTTTTTAATAAAAAAGGCAATAAGGTTAGGGTACATGCTATTAGGATTTTCATAAATATAGCCTTTCCAAAGGGGATCACAGTCATCAGAAATTGCATAGATGGATGATTCAATGATAGAACTAATTTTAAAAGTACCAATAACCATACTATCTTCCTTATCGACTACTACTAAAGAATCTCCCTCGTTAATTAATTCCCCTTTTTGATAATTTAATTTTATGCATACTTTATTGTTTTCAATACCTGCTTGAAGTATATCAAATACTAGATTGTTGGCTAACAGAAGAAACAGTTCTGACAAATTCCTCCTAAATTGTATCGAATCCTCATCAATCTCGTTTGCCTTATTGAGAATAATTGGATAATTAGATATTCTCTTTGTAGAAATTATAAAAACCTTGACTAACCATACTAAAATTGGCATCAAAATTGGCAAGAAAACAAATATTGCACAGATTACTTTCCTAATTTGATATGAAATCTGAGGGAATACAAAGACAATAACTGCTAGAAGAAAAGCGGAGATCGCCAACCAAACACTAAAATTCCATTTTAACTGTGGATATTTTAAGTCGTCATTTTGTTTTCTGTTATATGGATTCATATTTAAATTCGCATTTTATAAACACACAAACACTCGAAACTCCACAGAAAATAATTTTAATAACAATATTTTCCAAAACGAGTAAGTTGAACTTTCTTTAGTGTAGCATTATTTTTATCATTCGGCAAAATATTTTACTAACAATTTCTCAAAATAAACTTGTGTTTCTACGTTAACAATTTTAGTTAATGAAATAGTTCTAATCCCACTCTGTTAAAATACGCAATGCTTTTTCTACATCACAACCCTCGGTTATAATTACTGTAATTAAGGTATCATTTTTGAGGTAAACATGGCAAACCCATTGATCGAATGTATTCCCAATTATTCCGAAGCCCGCCGCCCCGAAGTGGTCGAAGCCATCCTGGCT
>PMIV01000067.1 GCA_003158355.1 Anaerolineaceae bacterium | reverse complement strand
ACTAATACCTCCGAACCCCAAATTACCCCGTCTGTGCCCAGCCCAGTGCCGTCAAAAGCCAACCCAATCACTGGTTCGGCAGTATCCCAGCCGTTATCTGCCAGGCAGGCTGCCAAATGCGCATGGTGATGCTGAACCTGGATCAGGGGCAGCGAATGTTCATTGGCATAGGCTTGCGCATAGTGGGTTGAGAGATAATCCGGGTGTAGATCCGCAGCGATCAACTGAGGTTCGATGCGAAAAAGACGTTTGAAGTGGTCGATTCCGCTTTCAAAGGACTGCAAGGTTTCGTAGTTTTCAAGATCACCAATATGATGACTGAGAAAGGCATAATTCTCGCGGGTCAGACAAAAGGTGTTTTTTAATTCAGCCCCCACTGCCAGTGTCTGCTGAACAGATTGGGGAAGAAGAATGGATTGAGGTGCATAGCCGCGCGAGCGGCGCAGTGGATAGTTTTGTTTATTTACAACTCGAAAAACAGAATCATCCACCCGCATATGAATAGGACGGTCGTTGAGCAGGAAACCATCCGCAATGGGGGATAAACGAGTGATTGCGTCACCATCTTCAAAGGCCACCGGTTCTTCGCTCAGATTGCCACTGGTCATCACCAGAGCGGTTGGAAAGCCTGGCTGGGGTTCGAGGAGAAGCAGATGAAGGGGGGTATAGGGCAGCATCACACCGAGGGTGTTCTGAACGGGCGCTACGGATGGAGCGATTTCAGTATTTTCATGAGTTGAAAGTAATACGATTGGATGCTGCGGTGAAGAAAGCAATTTTTCTTCTTCCTCAGAAACTTGACAATAGTTTTTTATTTCATTCAGCGAAAAAGACATCAGAGCAAAGGGTTTGTCACTGCGTTTTTTGCGTGCGCGAAGCAGATCGACTGCGTTTGGGTTTGCAGCATCACAGGCCAGGTGATAGCCGCCCAATCCTTTAATGGCGACGATCTTTCCTTCGCGTAGCCATTGTCGAGCGATCTGGATGGCGTCTTCTCTTTCACCCAAACGTTTTCCATTGCTCTCGAACCATACCTGCGGCCCGCAAACGGGGCAAGCAATGGGTTGCGCATGGAAACGCCGGTCAGACGGATTCTCGTATTCGTGCTGGCAGATGGGGCACATTTTGAAGCCGGCCATAGTGGTCTTTGGACGGTCGTAGGGGATATCTTTGATGATCGAAAAGCGCGGACCGCAATTGGTGCAATTAATAAATGGGTAACGGTAGCGCCGGTCAGACGGGTCGAATAGTTCGCGCTGGCAATCAGGGCANNATGCTCATATCCGGCGAAATGGGTACAAATTCGCCTTCTTCTGAAAGGCTGGGCAGGATAGTAAAACCTTTGAAATCTGAAGCCGCGATAGTTTGTACGTCGATTAGATCGATGTGGGCTAAGGCCGGAGGATTGTTTTTGAGCTCAATAACAAATTGCTCCAGAGATTGAGGATTACCATTAATTACAATTTCAACACCACTGGACGAATTACGCACCCAACCAGTAAGCGAGTATTTCTCTGCCAGTCCGTAGACAAAAGGTCTGAAGCCGACCCCCTGAACAATGCCTTTTACTTTTATTTTTCGCCCTGAACTCAGTGCAGTCATTTTCCTTGCCGATATTGTTTGACCTGAGTCTTCAACCATTCAGCCCAGGCGTCTACACCATCCCCTGTGCGGCATGAAAGCGGAAAAGTGATCAATCCCGGATTAAGTAATTCCACTCCTTTGCGGAAGTAATCCATGTTGTATTCCACATAGGGAGTGAGATCCGTTTTATTGATGATCAACACATTCAGACCGCGATAGATGTTGGGATATTTGTAAGGTTTATCATCGCCCTCGGGAACACTGGCCACCAGCAAATTGATGTGGGTACCCAGGTACCAGGCTGCCGGGCAAATGAGGTTCCCTACATTTTCTACGATCATAACATCCAGTTCATTGAGGGGTAATTGCTTAATTCCGTCGCTCAACATGGCGGCTTCAAGGTGGCAGTCACCGCCAGTGTTGATCTGAACGGCGGGCATGCCTGCTTTGATGATCTTATCTGCGTCAATTGTAACAGGAGCAGTATCGCCCTCGATTACGCCGATCTTGAATTCATTGGAAAGATGTTTAATGGTCTGCAAAATGAAGCTGGTCTTCCCGGCGCCGGGGGAGGCCATAATATTTATTGAGAATACATTATTCTGATCCAGCAAAAAACGGTTTTCGTCTGCCATTCGATCATTGGCACTAAGAATTTTTTCGACTACCGGGACTCGAATTGCACTCATTTGATCATCTCCTGGTCTTTTTCAATTTCGATGCTATCCAGATAAAACTCTTCTCCATGAATAATCACAGAGCGGTAACTGCCGCAAACCGGGCAAGGAGTTAATTCCTGAGCAATGGAGTATTCTTTCTTGCAATCCTGACATTGGAGAACAGCCGGAATACGATTAAAACTCAGCTTTGCCCCCTGGCAAATGGTATCTTCACTAATCGTATCCCAGTAAAACTGGATCGAATCATCCACGATGCTGGAAAGTTGGCCGATCACCAGATTGATGCCGGTAACTTTGACGGCCTGGGCTTTATTCGCATTTTCTAAGGCTAAATTTAAAATACTCTCTGTCACCGATAATTCATGCATGGTGAGGCTATTATAAACGAATTAGGACTAAAACTGGGGGATTCTCAGGGTTTCATATCGTTAGATATGATCTGAGACTCTTTTACTATTAAATTCATTAACTGGATTCTGGTGGATAAAAATGTGCGGGCGGCAACATTGGAGATACGTTTATAGATGAAAAATCCAATATCGTGGTCTTCTTCGCACATGGGAATCAGGATGCGGGTATCCATTTTAAGAAGGCGGCAGTAACTTACCGTTATCACTGTTCCAGTGCGCTGACGCACAACAGGGGTCAACGCAGACCATCCACAAACATCAAACGTTCCCAAATGCGACGTTTCAATATTCCCATACGAAGGCACAAAGGAATAAACAGCCATATCCCCTTCAAGGAGAATATAGGTGTAATCCAGAGGATCGCCTTCAGTGATCAACTGGTAGTTTGGCTCCAGATCAATGACACTCATTGCAGTCGCCAACCTGGCTAATTGAAAAGGTTTAAGATCCAGAAAAATAGGGATCGTTTTTAATACTTCGATAATGTCTGGGTGATTGGCCATGTGAATTGCTTCCTTGTCTAGTCAACTAGACATTAAGATACCAGAAATTAAATCACTTGACCAGTGTTTATCGTCATGCGGAAATAGCCACATGTCATATTCTCAATAATTTACCGTTATTTACGATAAATGAGATAGTATAGCAAACCTACAAAACCAGCCCCTCCAATAATATTTCCCAAAGTGACGGGAAGAAGGTTGTAAAGCAGGGCATTGATCCAGGTCAGGCTGGAGAGGTCGATTTTCAGGCCGGCAACAAAAATAGGGTCAATGGATTTGAGCAAAAGACCAACCGGGAGAATGTACATATTGGCTACACTATGTTCAAATCCGGCAGCAATAAATGCCGAGATGGGGAAAATGATTGCCAGAATCTTTCCACCGGTATTTTTCGTGCTGTAAGTGAGCCAAACGGCCAGGCATACCAGAATGTTACAAAGGATTCCCAGGATGACTGCCTGTACAAATGTGAAGTGGGTTTTGTTGTTGGCGACTGTCAACATGGATTTACCTAATTCTCCGCCGGCAAATGTATACATACGTGAATAGATCACCAGAAAAGCAATGAGTAACGACCCGATAAAATTCGCCACATACACCAATCCCCAATTACGCAGCAGAGAGGAAAGGCTTATCTTGTGGCTGAGCAGGGCTATGATCATCAGACTATTGCCGGTGAAAAGTTCCGCTCCGCCAATGACTACCAGGATCAACCCCAGTGAGAAGGTGACCCCGGCTAAAATGCGGGTGATGCCATAAGGCCACACACCAGACATGCCGGTTACAGAGACCGCTGAAAAGATCGCGCCAAATGCAATGAATGCACCGGCAAGGACCCCTAAAAGCAATAATTTCGCTGTGGATAATTTGGATTTATCGATTCCAATTTCTTCAGCTTTGAGGGCCATTTCTTTTGGGATCAAATAAACTGATATTTCATCACTGGCTGGCATAATTTCCTCCTAAGGTGTCTGAGTCCACTTGATAATGGCATCGGCGGCAGCCGGGATAAGGCTGGCAGTATTTGATGAAAGCGAACGGGTGAATTTGAATTCGTATCCGCGAACAGAGATAAGGATCGTCGCCGGTACGTAATGATGGATCACATCACATAATGATAGTACAGTTGCCGCGGTCATGTGATGGGTAAAAGGGGAGGATTGGTATTGCGGTTTGACGTTTTCAATATGGACCTCTTGCGGAACATTACCGGTATGAGCATCCATGAAGCAAACCCTGTCAAACTCTCTCATGGAATCGGCCAATTCTGGTGTTAATTGTAATTGAAAATCGAAGGTGTAATCACCATTTATAATCGGCATTTCATCTTCTGGATGGACAGGAGGAGGGTAATTTAGCCTGTTCATCACTTCACACAGCAGATGCCAGGCCACACCGTCATCTTGACGATCAATATTGCCGTATCCAAGAAATAAATATTTCAAAACAACCTCTTTCAAAAAAAGCGATGCCAGTAGATCATGGCATCGCTTTGATTTCGTTGATATTTTAGTTCACTTTAAGGTAGGCTTAGCCGCGGCTGATGGTTTGTACCAAGTGATCTTCAGGGTCACGTACTTCGATAATTATCGGCATTTGACCGACCGCATGGGTGGAACAAGAAAGGCAGGGATCATGAGCACGAACGGCTGCTTCAACCCGGTTCAATAAACCTTCGCGAATATCCGGTCCGGTGATGTAGGTTTTAGCCACACTATCAACGGCTTCACACATGGCCCAGTTATTATGTCCTGTAGAGACGATGAGGTTTACTTTTTCGATCTTACCGTGTTCATCGGCCCAGTAATGATGGATGAGGGTACCGCGCGGCGCTTCGACCACACCCACACCCTGAGGCTGAGGATTGTGGCAGGTATTGAGAATATCAGTGCTGAAGATATCGGGGTCGTCCAACAGATCTTTGACATGCTCGGCAGCATACAGACATTCAATCAGCCGAGCGTAGTGGTAATAAAGGGTATTCTCGACCGGTTTGCCATGATTGAGCGCTTTGAATTTCTTGAACTCTTCATTGGCCATCGGCGTGGTAATCGATTCAGAGTTATTCAAGCGTCCCAATGGTCCAACCCGATAAACACCGCCGGGGAAGCCCAGCTTCTTGTAGTATGGAAATTTTAGATAAGACCAATTTTCGACGTGTTCGGCAATGTAATCGAGATAGTGGCTCGGGTCGAATTTCTCGAGTTGTTTACCATCTTGTCCGATCAAACGAATTTGACCATCGAAAAGCTCAAGAGCATTGTCCGGGTTGACCAAGCCGAAATATCCAGTCGGGAAGACGGCAAATTTGTTGATGTCTTCCATGTTGGCTTCGGCCCAACCCTTGATGATGTCCAGGCCAACTTTGATGGTGGCGATGGCATCATCATATCCAGCCAGAATCGCCTCGCGTTCTTCTTTCTTGAGGGATTTGTTGACGCCTCCGGGTACAGCGAAAACCGGGTGAATTCGACGACCGCCCAGAGTGGAGATGATCTCCTGACCCCATTTGCGCAGATTGATCGCTTTAACAGTGAGTTCAGGGTTAGCTTGCAGCAGGCCTACTACATTGCGGGTGGCAGGGTCAGAGTCAAAACCCAGAAGCAAATCTGGGCCGGCTAATTCGAAGAAATGCATGCCGTGGCTCTGTACGATCTGACCCATGTGCATTAATTCGCGCAGCAGGTTTGCCGGCCGCGGTGGTGGAGCGCCGAGTACGGCATCACCGGCTTTGGCAGAGGCCAGGTGATGACTCACCGGGCAGATACCGCAAATGCGCGGGGTGATGAGCGGCATTTCAAAGACCATGCGGCCTTCACAAAATTTTTCGAAGCCGCGGAATTCATTGATGTGCAAGTAAGCGTGTTCTACTTTTCCAGCATCGTTGAGACGAATGGTCACTTTGGCATGTCCTTCGATGCGGGTAACTGGTTCAATGGTTATTTTTTGAGCTACCATCTAATACCTCCTAAGAATTAATGCCAATCCAGCTTGTCACCCTTCATTTCAGGGATGCGACCTTGAGCCAATTCGCTCAAAACATAGAAAATCGTATCGGCGTCTGGTGGGCAGCCGGGGACGAATAGGTCCACCGGGACAACTTCCTGCAAAGCACGCACCTTGGTGGGCACGCATAATTCAGGATCGTTTGGAATCTTGCCGCTTTCATCAGTGCTTTCGGTTTCAATATATGCCCGACGCAGTGATTCTTCGATGGTGAAGAAGTTGCGCATGGCAGGTACGCCGCCAAAAACAGCACAATCGCCGAGCGCTACAAGATACTTGCAGCGGCTGCGCATACGCAGAGCAACTTCTTCATTGGCAGTATTATTGATGCCGCCTTCAAGAATACCCACATCCACACCACTTTCGTCGGGTACCTTTAAATCGGTGATCGGAGTGGAACGAAGGTCAGCCAGTTCAATAACTTTAGCGATTCTCTCATCCATATCCAATAATGACATATGGCAGCCGGCGCATCCAGCCATCCAATCTGATGAGACTTTTGGTTTACCCATATACTCTCCTTTATATCTCTTGGCTCTGATCGA
>PMIV01000079.1 GCA_003158355.1 Anaerolineaceae bacterium | reverse complement strand
TTTCCGGCAGGAAAATCATTTGGAAACCGCCTTCATCATTTTATATGCGGGTGCGCACGGCATCTCTAACGATCTGGGCATCGTCCTGTCCGCGGCTAAATTGACGCAATCCCGCAGCGACATCCAATATGTGTTTGTTGGGGATGGGAAAGAAAAAGGTAATTTGCTACAAACAGCGTCGGATTGGAATCTTAAGAATGTGCACTTTTTACCTTCTGTTCCAAAGAATCAAATGAACCGGGTCATCGCGGCAGCGGATGCCTGTGTCGCAATTCTAAAACCGTTGGATTTGTACAAGACTACCTATCCAAATAAGGTATTTGATTATTTAGCCGCTGCAAAACCCGTATTACTGGTCATTGACGGTGTGATCCGTCATGTCGTCGAAGAAGCGCAAGCCGGCATCTTTATTGAACCGGGTGATGCAAATACGTTATCTCAGGCTATACTTAAATTATCTTCAGATCCTTCAACAGCCCGGCAAATGGGATTAAATGGACGTAAGTACGTGGTTCAACATTTTAATCGTCAGAAAATTTCTGCCGAGCTGGAAACAATTTTTTGTCAATTAGCAGAGGAAGCATGCCCGAAAAAATCCTGATCGTCGAAGACGAAAAAGCACTGCAAGAGACCCTTGCCTATACCCTCACTCGAGAAGGGTATGAACCTACCGTCGCCGGAGATGGCAACATGGCGATCGCCAAAGCCAGAGAAATTCATCCCGATCTAATCCTTTTAGACATTATGCTGCCGGGAAAAGACGGTTTTGAGGTTTGCCGGGTACTACGTCAAGAAATGAACACGCCCATTTTAATGTTAACTGCCCGTGATGAAGAGATCGACCGGGTTGTAGGTCTCGAGGTAGGTGCTGACGACTACATGACCAAACCTTTCTCCATGCGCGAACTGGTCGCCAGGGTAAAGGCCATGCTGCGCCGCGTGCGTCTTATCCGCGAAGAAATCCATTCCAACGAGAAGATTGAAACCGAGAAAGAAGAACTGCGTGCCGGCAACCTGGTGATCGATCTAAAACGTCGCGAAGCCATGCTCTCCGGGAAAGTATTGGAACTAAAGCCCAAGGAATATGATCTGTTGCTTTATTTCATGCAGCACCAGTCCCGCGCGCTTTCACGGGAAGCCCTTCTTGAACAAGTTTGGGGATGGGATTTTACTGGTGACAGCCGTACCGTTGATGTACATATCCGTTGGCTGCGTGAAAAGATAGAATCCGACCCTTCTGCACCTGTTCGCATTGTCACAGTTCGTGGAGCCGGTTATCGTTTTGAAGGATAACAAGATGCACAAAAGAACGTATGCCTGGAAGATATCTCTTCCTTATTTGATCCTATTACTGGTAGCCCTGATCGGGATCAGCTTGTATCTCAGCAATTTCTTTCAGAACTTCATTGAGAACAGTTGGAGAACCAACCTGACCGACCAGGCTCATGTTTATGCACAATTAACCGCAACTCAAGTAAAAAACGGCCCTCCTTACGCTGGTATTTCAGATCTAATTAAATCGGCTTCTGCAGAATCCAAAAATCGGGTAACGATTATCCTGCCGGACGGCAAAGTCATTGCCGATAATGAAGCTGATCCGGCGACTATGGAAAATCACGCCACTCGACCTGAAGTGGCCTCCGCACTTCAAGGGATAGCTGGCACAGATATCCGTACCAGTGCTACCCTGGGTGAACGTTTTTTGTATGTGGCTGTACCTATTTATTATTCTGACAACATTATCGCTGTTTCCCGCCTTGCTGTTTCATTATCCACTTTGGATGCTTCGGTTAAGAAAGTTCAGAGTTTTCTGGCAATTCTTTCCACTTCAGCCATTATTCTGATTCTATTATTTAGTTTGCTGTTCGCCTTAAGAAAAAATAATCCTTTGACCTTACTCACTGAAACAGTTGAGGGAATTGGTCGGGGCGAGGCGAAGAATATCCAACTGATCCAACGCAAGGACGAAATAGGGACGCTAGCAAGCTCTTTCTTCGACCTGACGGATCAATTGAATTTACAGATCGCTGATTTAAAAAACGAACGCATGAAGCTGTCTGCCATTCTCACCAATATGACAGACGGCGCCATTTTGGTCAATTCCGAAGGATTGGTCACATTGATCAATCCCGCTGCCCGCTATCTCTTTAAATACTATGAGGATCTCGCCACCACTCCCCGAACATTGATCGAAGTGGTACGAGCCCATGAGATCGTCAATGTCTGGAACCTTTGTCAGAGAAGCAGCCATCAAGAAACGGTCGCTTTTGAGACCCCGGTGGATCGTGAATTTTTACAGGTGATTGGTACACAACTCAAACCCTCTTTACCTGATTTTACGCTNNTATCCCAAATGGATGATGAGATCGACAACTTGACCCAGATGGTACAGGAATTATTGGAGCTTTCACGCATTGAATCCGGCAAAGTTCCCCTGCAGAAAAAAAAGGTGACTCCTTTTGAGGTGATCGAACCAGCCTTGCAGCGCATGACATTGCAGGCACAGCGGTCAGACCTGACCCTTTCCGTTGATTGCCCGGATGATTTGCCACAAATTGAAGTGGACTCGAGTCGTTTACAGCAGGTATTGGTGAATCTGATTCATAATGCCATTAAATTTACCTTACCAGGTGGAAGCATTCGAGTTAGTGCACAATCTCGTGAGAAAGAGATCGTTTTTTGTGTCAAAGACAGCGGTGTTGGCATTGCCCCCGATGATCTGAGTCGTATCTTTGAACGGTTTTACAAAGCTGACCGCGCCCGCAGCAGCGGCGGTACCGGTTTAGGACTTTCAATCTGCCGGCATCTGGTGGAGGCGCACGGCGGAAGAATTTGGGTGGAAAGCCGCCCGGGGGAAGGCAGTTCTTTTTATTTTTCCATTCCCCTCTTTACCCAGAAAAACGATCGAGTGGATCGCCCCGATAAACCAATTATTCATTAAACCTATTTATAATAGGGCGCGCAGGTCAACAATTTTATTTCCAGGATGCATAAATGGACGAAAACCCAACCCTCAACGAATTTGCCATAGAGACAGAAAACCTGGATATTTATTATGGGAATTTTCGGGCGGTGAAAGAAGCATCGCTCAAAATTGAACAAAAAAAGATCACTGCCATCATTGGCCCTTCAGGCTGCGGAAAGAGCACGGTTCTGCGTTCTTTTAACCGCATGAATGATTTCATCCCTGGTTCACACGTCAAAGGAAGTATTCTTTTTCACGGTCAAAACATTTATGATCCTGCTGTGGATCCGGTTTTAGTCCGCCAGCGCATCGGCATGGTCTTTCAAAAACCCAATCCCTTCCCAAAATCAATCTTCGATAATATTGCCTGGGGGGCTCATGTCAACCGCTATAAAGGCTCGATCAGTCAATTGGTTGAAGAGACGTTGCGGCAGGCAGCTTTATGGGAAGAGGTTAAAGACGAATTACAAAAACCTGCCCTTTCTCTGTCTGGCGGCCAGCAGCAGCGCTTATGCATCGCTCGAGTCCTGGCCGTCACCCCTGAAATCATCCTGATGGATGAACCTTGTTCAGCGCTCGATCCAATCGCGACTTTGAAAATTGAAGATTTGATGCGTGAATTATCAAAACAATATACAATAATTATTGTTACTCACAATATGCAGCAAGCCGGCCGTGCTTCGGATTTTACAGCTTTCTTCACGATGGACACTGATAGGGCTGGAAAAATGGTGGAATATGGCATCACCAGCCAGATTTTTACCAATCCGCACCACAAAGAGACTGAAGATTATATTTCGGGTCGATTTGGATAATTTTGGAGGTAAGCGATGTCTCGAGACAATCTCATTTTACAGATGCAGCAAGTCAAAGACGATCTTCTTCTCTTGGGGAGCCTCGTCGAGATTGCCACTGTAAAATCCATTGATGCATTGCGCAGACGAGACGTCAATGCTGCCCGCTTGATTTATCTCAATGATCAAATTATCAACCAAAAACGTTATTCCATCGAAAGTGACGTCTTGATCCTGATTGCCACCCAACAGCCCATGGCCCGCGATCTGCGCAACCTGGCTGCCATGCTGGAAATTGCCTCAGAACTGGAACGCATGGGTGATTACGCCAAAGGAATTTGCAAAGTCATCCTTAACCTGGGCGACATAGAGATTCCTATGCCTATCAAGGAAATTGAATTAATGGGTCAGATCGCAGTCGAAATGCTCCACCAGTCTCTGACTGTTTTCTTGGAGGAAGATGCCGAAAAAGCGCGTGTAATTCCGCTGCAGGATAACCAGGTCGATCAGCTTTTTATCAAAGCTGAACGGTTTATTTTGAATACCATGATGACTCAACCGGAAATTATTAACTATGCAAATCTATTGATGTGGGTTGCACATAATATCGAGCGCATGGCTGACCGTGTTTCCAATATTTGTGAAAGAACCATTTTTGTTGTCACCGGGGAATTGATTGAATTGGAAGTCAAACCCAAAAACCTGATCGAGAGTTAACAAAATCAGAAAATGCTGGAAAAGGTGAAATCTGCCCCCACAAAATGTCTGCACGCGGAGAGGCCATTACAAAACCAGTCTTGTGCGGCATGGATACAATCACAGTTGATTTTTCGGAGCTGTGATTCGCCTTTAATTCTTATTTTCAATCATTCTAGGTAAGGGTAATTCATGAATTACTCCTAAGTAATATTTTATTTCAAATAAAAAGCTTGCCGCACATTCGTATGCGAAGCAAGCTTTTTGATTGCTCACGGAAAAATTTCTTTATTCAATACCTTCAAACAAATCTTTTTCTACATGTTTGTCAGCAGGGGGATAAGCCCGCATAAACTGATCTCTTGCGTTGAGCGTACGCCGGATTTGACCGATGATCCCACCGCTGGTGATTTGAGTACCTCCCTGGCTGGCGTGTTGGGCAGCCGCGTGCTCACGTACTTCAGCGGCTGGAAGGTAATGAATCACAGCATTAACTGGGAAACTTTCTTTAGCAATAACCACCAGATCGATATCCCCGTTTCGCCCAAATTTGTGCGGGTCCCGCCCGATCAATTTCATTAGAAAAATGCCAAAACGCAGCAGACCTTTGGGCATGGTGTGAAAATAGAGTTTTTTGGGAAAGAACGGCGGGTAATTTTCGGGAAAAAAGGAACCGTCACCGGCTTTATAAAATGCTTTTTCGGTGGCGCGTTGAATGGCAATATGGTCCGGGTGGTGGTAACCGCCAATCGGGTCAAACGTCAATACCACTTGCGGCCTGTATTTGCGGATATATTGCACTACTTTCCCCGCAACCTCGTCTAAAGGAGCAGCAGCCAGCGCCTGTGGATGTTTGTTATCCGGACTACCCGGCATACCGGAATCACGATAACCTAAAAAGTCCACATTTTTTAGGCCGAGAATTTTCGTCGCTTCCAACAACTCATGTTCGCGAAGTTCAGCCACACTGGCATACCCCTCCATCATCCCCTCAGGGACATCACCGACCTCACCACGGGTGGCGCAAACCAAATTTACCTCGATCCCTTGTTGTGCATAAAGGGCCAGAGTGCCGCCCATGCCAAATGTCTCATCATCGGGGTGAGCCAAAACCACTAAAATTACTCTTTTTTCAACCATCATCTGCCTCTGTCAATCGATCTTTATTCTTAAGTCAATTTGCCCGCTTGAACAAATTGATCGAATTGGACAATTGTACTCCTATCCGGCAAGAATGTTTCATCTCAAGTTACTCTTTGCCCGCTTCATGCTAAAATAATTCCATGAATGTAATTCTTACTCACGAACAGAGTGATTTCGATGCACTGGCGGCTCTATTTGGCGCCTGGCTGCTGGATGATTCTGCGGTGCCGATTTTAGCAACTCGTCTAAATCGAAACGTTCGTCAGTTCCTAAATTTATACGGCTTTGAGTTCCCCTTCGTTGAGCTCCGCGATCTCGCTGCAGGCG
Organism: Anaerolineaceae bacterium; assembly: GCA_003158355.1. GTDB lineage: Bacteria > Chloroflexota > Anaerolineae > Anaerolineales > Anaerolineaceae > UBA6107. The sequence goes on along the minus strand of PMIV01000079.1, from coordinate 670 downwards.
CAATCAATTCAGTGACCCTGGTAGATACCCAATCGTTGATCACCTTAAAGGGAATCTCCCAACACACGAAAATTCGAGTGATCGACCATCACACCTTACGAGAAAACCTTTCCCCTGACTGGCAGCATGAGATCGTGAAAACTGGTGCATGCACCACGCTCTTCGTTGAACGTCTTCAAGACCATTTACATGCGTTGACCATGATTCAAGCGACTTTATTACTATTAGGTATTTACGAAGATACCGGTTCTATGACCTATGCATCCACTACCGCACGCGATATCCGTGCCTGCGCCTCCCTGGTTGAGGTCGGCGGCAGCCTGCGCATTGTGGCCGACTTCTTGAACCCGGCTCTTTCAGAAGGTCAAAAAAAACTGACCGACCGTTTGATGGTTGCCTCCCAGTCTTATGAAATTAACGGAAAAACGATCTTGATCGCCACCGCTGACGCACGGGATATGCGGGAAGAAATTTCCAGTGTAGCCCACAAGCTGCGCGATCTGCTCGACCCGGACGGCCTCTTCATTCTGGTGCAGACCAGCGAAGGGTTTCGCCTGGTGGCACGCTCAACTTCCGACCAGGTCAACGTCGCCAAGATCGCGGCTCGCTTTGGCGGCGGAGGTCATGACCGCGCCGCTTCAGCCTTGATCGACGCCCATCATTCAAAAGA
>PMIV01000045.1 GCA_003158355.1 Anaerolineaceae bacterium | reverse complement strand
GTTTCAACTTCTATTTTACTTTCGTCATCCAGCGTCAGGAATACCTTTGGAGATGAATTAAATTTTAAAAGGGTCATTACCGCATTTTTAATCCCCCCAAATTTACCTTCAGGCACCTCACTGATCTCAGGATAGAGAGTTGCGGTAAGGCCAATGGCAGAAACCATAAAGAAATAAAATTTTTTCCTTTTCTTGGTACTTACCTGGCCTAGATCCAGTTTGCGAGTGTGACCGGATGCGATTATTGCACAGGCTTCTTTCAGATCTTCAGGGATCCCCAGACTCCTGGCAATATCGTTTTCTGTCCCTGCCGGGATAATTCCCAGACTCACCTTTGAGCCCGCGATCCCACGAATTACCGCCCCAAGGGTGCCATCCCCACCCATGGCGACCACAACTTTATAGCCATCTTTAACGGCTTGCCTTGCAATGGGTATGGCTTCTTTTTTTGGTTTGGCAAGTGCAACATCAACCTTTAGCCCTTCGTCCATTAAATAATGTGCAGCTTGTTCGAGTCGTGAGGCTGCTAATAACACATTCCCTGCGCCAGGGTTGGCGATTAATTTCACCCGGATAGGTTTATTTTTCTTTGACATGTCGTTTTCTCCTTTTACCAATCTACTTCCTCATGGCAGTATGAGGGACGACCGAACCTTTTTGTTTCTTTTGAGGTTCGACCGCTGCCACGGGTTGGCGAACGAAAAAGCGGGTCTTACCCCAGAGATAAAATTGTATGCTTGCAACCAGAGTCAGGCTGCCCAGTAAATAGGATCCCAGCACGTCACTGGCCCAGTGTTCACCCAGGTAAATACGCGAAATTCCGATCAAAACGATCAGGCTGCCAAAAAAAATAAATAAAAAGGTTCGCATTAAGGATAGTTTCAATAAACTAAATGCCAAAAAAACGATGAAACCAAAAAAGCCCAGATAAAACATGACATGTCCGCTGGGGAAACTGTAACTATTGAGTGTGGCAATTACATTTACCAAACTTGAGGGAGGACGCGCACGTTGAACTAGGTCTTTCACCAACACATTGATTACTGGCGTAATTACAGCCGCGATCAACGCCATCATGGCTTCCCAATGAAAGCCAAAGATATAAATCACAAGAATGATAACTGCCGAAGTGATTACGGATTGCGGGCTTAATCCCGGCCAACTGACTACATTCATTAATATTCCAAAGGGTTGGAAATTAATTAACTGGATCGCTTTTGTGATCTGAAGATCGATCGCAAAAAAAGGCGTAGTTTTAACCAGAAAAGTTAATATAGCAAAAGCAGCCGCTGCTATGAGCAGGCTCACCTGGAACAAAATCGCCCGATAGTGCTGAATAGGGGTTGAAACGCTCTCAGCTTGCACGGCCTTTTGAGCATTAACTTTCAATTTTTCAATGGGCAGTTTTTCTTCTTCTACTACCATTTCCTACCCGCCTCTGATTATTTTTGGCCGTTCCCGGTGATGGTCAACTCTCGCCAATAAGGCTTTCCACTTCAACTGATGAAGACGGTTCAAATTTTTGTACTGTTTGAGTTTCAGTCATCACTTTCTGTGGGTTTTCGCTGACAGGATTTTTTTTGGTGGTGATCACCTGTAGAGCGCTTTCAAGCACTTTTACTGTCACCGCATCTCTCCCCAAAGCAACTCCATCGATCATCACATCTAACTTTGGAGACGTTCTTATTTTTATTTTTCCCGCCTGAAAGTGCTGAACTTTTCCTTTACCCTTATAACCGCGATCTGATTCTGCTGCAAAATAACGCAAGATTTCGGGTTTACTAAAATCCGGGAATACCATTACATCCAACAGACCTCCCTGTGGAGATCCTTCCGATACATCCCCAATATTTTCCTCAAAGCCAGGCGTATTACGTATGATCAATACATTTGTTTCGATCTCTTTTTCTGGTTCATCGTCCAGAGTGATGAAGACCATCACTTTACTTTCTTTTTGTTCTTGCACGTCAGGCAGATCTTTTTTGACAGATAAAATGCTTTTGGCAATTTTATTCGTGTCGGGGTAAATAGCTGCCGCGAGTCCGATCGTGGCCATCTCGAAGAATACAGACTTCTTCCCGTCACTTGTTTTGACATGACCAACATCAACCTTATAGGTATTTTCAGTGGCGATCAGAGCGCACGCTTCTTCCAGGTTATCGGGGATCGCCAATCTCTTGGCAATAAAGTTATCAATTCCAGTCGGAATAATTCCCAGACGAGCTTTACTGCCAATCATTCCGTGCATCACTGCCTGGATCGTGCCATCGCCCCCCATGGCAATTATGATCTTGTATCCATCTTTTGCGGCCTTCTGGGCGGTCTGCGTAATTTTTTCTTTTTGTTTTTCAAGAGTGATATCTGTTTTAAACCCGGTTTTCTCCAAAAAACCGGTAACCAGCTTTAAATTGTTTGCTGAATCCGAAGGTTTCCCGGCATCTGGATTACCGATCAATTTAACTCGAATGGTCTTACTTTTTTGTGACATTTTGACTCCTTCTTTTTGAATAGGTTTCTATTATCGGACGTCATAGCCAGTGAGATTTGAGAAATAAAGGGCCGATCATCTAGCCAGACCAATTACTATCTCAGCCAATTTTTACCAGTTTCATCTACTAATAAAGTAAATTTTAGAAGAATTCTGAAAAATAAACAAGCGTCTACCAGGTAAAAAAATCTGTATCTATCTTGGTTTTGTGGTATTCCAGACCTTTTAAAGTATTGATCGGCCATCAAGGCTCCGGTTAATTAAATTGTATGCTTTTTAACAAAGTTATCATATTCTAAAAACGCTATCAACGTCCCTAACACCACCTATTAAAAATCTAAAGAAATCACGGGCCGGAACGAAATTTTCAATATAAAATTTCAAGGGTCAAGGAACAAATACGTACTTTTTTCTTAACACCATCTTAACCCTCATGTGTGTATAAATGATGAGGTTATGGAGGTTATATGCTTGATTTATGGTCTATTTTGTTTTTACTTCTGTTTTTTGCCCTGTCTTTACTGATCGTTCATGGAATTGAAAGGATAAAGGATTGATTATGTCGCTACTCTATTGGATTGCCGGAGGCATCGCCCTCTTGTTAATGATCTATCTATTCACTGCACTACTTAAACCGGAGAAATTTGAATGACTCTTAATGGGTGGCTGCAAATAATTGTATATTTTGTTGTGCTTCTGCTGCTGGTCAAACCTGTGGGTAGCTTTATGGCTCATGTCTTCCAGGGCGAACGCACGTTCTTGACCCCCGTCCTTGCTCCTGTTGAGAAATTCATCTATCGCTTAAGCGGGGTAAAGTCCGAAGAAGAAATGACCTGGAAGACCTACGCTGTAGCCTTGCTGGTTTTTAGTTTTTTCGGAATTTTGCTGCTCTTCCTCATCCAGAGGCTTCAGGGTATTTTGCCTTTGAATCCCACCGGTATGGCTGCCGTTCCAGCGGCTACAGCATTTAACACCGCAGTCAGTTTCATCACCAATACCAACTGGCAAAACTACGGCGGTGAATCGACGATGTCCTATTTAACCCAGATGACGGGCCTGACCGTGCAGAACTTCCTTTCTGCTGCCGCCGGCCTTGCCATCCTGATGGCTTTCATTCGCTCTTTAGCGCGCCACAGCGCTGCCACATTGGGGAACTTTTGGGTGGATCTCACCCGCAGTGTACTCTATATTCTGCTGCCGCTCTCCATTATTTTGGCTATGGTCTTCGTCTCGCAGGGTGTGGTACAGACTTTCTCTACTTCAGTTTCTGCCACATTGACCCAACCGATCACTGATAGCAACGGCAATTCTGTCACTCAACAGGTGATCGCAGTCGGCCCGGTAGCCTCTCAGCTTGCAATTAAACATTTGGGTACCAACGGCGGCGGTTTCTTCAATGCAAATGCAGCACATCCGTTCGAGAATCCAAATGGGCTGACAGATTTCTTGCTGGTACTGGCACAAACAATCATTCCTGCTGCTCTCACTTACACCTTCGGTAAAATGGTGGGCGACACCCGTCAGGGTTGGGCAGTTCTTACAGCCATGATGATCTTGCTCATTATCTTTGTGGGCTGCACCTACGCCGCAGAATCAGCCGGCAATCCATTATTGACCAAGCTGGGTATTGACCAAACCACTACGGCGATCAACCCGGGCGGCAACATGGAAGGCAAAGAAGTCCGCTTCGGCATCTTCAACTCGCCGCTCTGGGCCGCGACAACGACCGCCGCTTCGAATGGCTCGGTCAACTCGATGCACGACTCGTATGTGCCGTTAGGGGGTCTGGTGCCGCTGGTCATGATCCAATTCGGCGAAGTGATCTACGGCGGCGTTGGTTCGGGCTTGTACGGGATGCTGGCCTTTGTGATCCTGGCTGTCTTCATCGCCGGGCTGATGGTGGGGCGCACACCGGAGTATCTGGGCAAGAAGATC
>PMIV01000152.1 GCA_003158355.1 Anaerolineaceae bacterium | reverse complement strand
ACCAGAAAACCATAAAAATGTTGGTTGTCTTGAAACCGGCAGATCGCCCCGTAGATATCATCCGTTGGTCCGCTGAGTAAAACCCCGTCCACATCGATTTGCACATCCTGGAATCTTTGCCCGGCAACCGACCAGACCATCGAGTCACTTTCATTCACTTTGATATCCAATCCCTGATAAAGAAAATTAACTGAGCCAGTATCTCCGTTGGAGACTCCCCAGTGATTGGAATTATTTGTAAAATCATCGCTAAATAACAGCGTGCCCGTGGGTGCTGCGGTGGCAATCGGGTTCAGGACATCAGTTAATTGGCAGCCAGACAGGAAAAAGGCGCAGAGGAGCATTGCCGTAAGAATTTTTTTTGCCATAGAAGTTCCTTTACTACCGTAGGCTTCCAAATGAGTCATTACTCGCCGCCGGATTGTTGAATCAGCAGATTGGCGTTATCGCGGATCCGGCTGTCGGTGGCATTATCAGCGGCTTCCCTTAAATAACTAAATGCTTGCTCTTTTTTGTTTTCCTGCAAGTATACCTGCCCCAGGTGGAACAAGATTTCCGCTTGTTTTGGAGCCGCTTGCAGCGCCTGCAAGAAAAAGCGTTCCGCGCTGTCCAGATCGCCGGTCACCATATACGCGCTTCCCATTATATCAAGGAGCACCGGAGACCCCGGAACCAATAATAAAGCCTTTCTGGCAGCTTCAAGTCCGGTAGTGGAGATTTGATAATTGTAGGTAATGCAAAAGGTAGCCAGGGATTGCCAGGGCGTCCAGCTATCCGGTTCCATTAATGTCGCCACCTGCAAATGCACCAGAGCATTGCTCAGATCGCCTTTCAATGCCAGTGTGTTTCCGATCTCGATCTGCCAGGTCGCTTCGTTGGGGTTATCTTCCATTGCTTTATACAAATAAGTGATCGCCAGGTCATATTTTTTCTGCCGCCGATAATAAACTGCCGTCAAGCCATTGACGAAATCTGATTGCGGGTTCAATTCCAGCGCTTTCGAAAGGTAATCAAAACCATTTTCTCCCACATGCTGAACTGCTTCTCCGAGCAAAGCCCAGGCAATCCCATTCTTTTCATCCAGTGAAATTGCTTTTCCAAATGCGCTCGCCGCTGCCTGCCATTCTTCAAGCTGGCTCAGTTCCTGCCCAAGATAAATGAATCGTTCGCTGCTTTCTCCTAACGACGAGGAATCCGAAATAGTTTCAAGTAAGATCTCAGCATTGGCGGAATAAGCACTCTCTGCTTTGGCAAATTGCAAAAATTTGACTGCATTTTCAGGCTGGCTGGCGGTGAACTGTACTCCCAGGGCGTAATTAATTGCGCTGTCATCCGGAGCCAACCCATAGGCACGCAGCAGTGTTGCCAGCGTTCCGATGGAATCATCAATTGTTTCTTGAGCTTTGACCAATTCCAGATAAAGATCAATATCGTTCGACCCGGCTTCGCTAGCTGCCCGGTAAAAAGATTTTGCTTTATCGTTATCTCCCAGCGCGTTCCACGACTTGCCTTCGTTAAATATGCTCCGTGCAGATAAAGCTCCCAGGTCAGCGGCTTTCTGCAAAGTCTGCAGCGCAGTCTGATAATCCCCGGTGGCATATTGCAAATTCCCCAATCGTTCCCATTTTTCAGACCGCCAGGGTTGGTAACTCACAATTACTTTTAACCCGGCTATTTCTGTTTTGCGATCCCCGTTCTGTTGGCTTTGATAAACTTGCTGGTTCGCCCGTAAATAATCCAATGCTTCGGAGGCCGTAGGGACGAATGCAGCCGCAGTCAGTGGAAGAACAGCCAGAAAAAAGATCAGGAAACGCTGTAACCATTTCATTCCCCCAATTATAGCTGAGAGTGAAGATCGCAGGATTTTCTTCGGTAATAATTGGCGCGTTAACCTCATTGTCCAGATCGTTTTATACAATAAAGCAATTACATTTGTCTTAACCTATCGTTTTCTTAGGAGGATTGGCTTGACAGAGGTATGCAACAAAAGTAAAATTTTCAACATCGTAGGAGTGTGTTTTTTTTGAAAATACGCTTCAAATTCTTTTCTTGATGGAGAGATAAGTATGGCTGAACGTTTTGTTGGGACCGTGAAATGGTTCAACCCCGCTAAGGGATACGGCTTTATTGGTCGTGATGGTGGGGAGGATGTCTTCGTTCACTTTTCTGCCATTCAGATGGACGGCTATCGTGTACTCAAAGAGGGCCAGAAGGTGGAATTTTCGGTCGAAAAAGGTCCCAAGGGTCTACAGGCCGCAGAAGTTACAGCGGTGGCATAAAAGTAGTCGAACCTGCCGAACTTTGAAACAGAGCTGTTGTGAAACAGCTCTGTTTTTTTGTTTATGAATGTACAGCCCGCTCCATTCTTTCCAGTGCTTCTTGCACCATGGAGCGCGGGCAACCGAAATTAAACCGGAGAAATCCTTCACCCGGGGTGCCAAAATCTTTGCCCGGGTTGAGAGCCACCTTGGCCTTTCTTAAGAAGAACTTACACGCATCTCCCTCAACAGATAAAGAACGGCAATCCAGCCAGGCCAGGTAAGTTCCTTCGGCTGGATAAACATTAATTTCAGGCAGTCTTTCGCGGATAAATTGAACCAGGTAATCCCGATTCCCTTCCAGCGTGGCCATCAACTCTTTCAACCAGAGATCCCCTTCGCGGTAAGCACTCATTCCAGCCGTCAGCCCCAGCAAGTTCACATGGCCCATCAATCCGCGTCGGGCCGTTTCCAGTTTTTGTCTGAATTCTTCATTCGGACAAATAATGACGGAACATTCCAGTCCCGCAATATTGAAGGTCTTGGAGGGAGCGATCAAGGTCACCGTTTGTTGGGCAATTTCTTCGCTCAACGAAGCGATCGGGATATGCTGGTGACCACTGAACACCAGATCAGAATGGATCTCATCACTGCAAATCACCACTCTGTGGCGCAGGCAGATTTCGGCCAATTTTTCAAGCTCTGCTTTATCAAAGACCCTGCCCACCGGGTTGTGCGGGTTGCATAGCATGAATACTCTAGTGTTCGGCCTGATCGCTTTTTCGAAAGCGTCAAAATCGATCTCATATCGTCCTGAACGCCGCCTGACCAGCTCGACTTCGA
>PMIV01000062.1 GCA_003158355.1 Anaerolineaceae bacterium | reverse complement strand
ATTAAGATTTTGGCCTTTAGCTCTCTCCAGTTTGTTGGGAGTGGTTTCCTGGCTGGCTGAAGGTGCGGCTTTAGTGTTCATCTTAATTGGTTTAGGGTATTCATTTACCTGGTATTTGGTGGGAGCGTCTTTATTAGTGTTCGCGTTTGCCATGTTGATGGGAGTTCTCTCTGCTTTTCCGGCTGGAGTTGGAGTGACCGAAGTGGCAATGGCTGCTCTCTTGACCCTGGTTTTGGGGTTCAGACCGGAAATTGCTGCAGCCGCGACGATCTTATTCCGCCTGGCGACCTTCTGGTTCAGTTTTTTGGTAGGTTTGCTTATCTGGGTATTTACCGGTAAATCGTTGGGTATTCAATCCACGGAAGGACGCATCATTGAAGGTTGATTTTCATTGTCATACACATTATTCTCCAGACAGCGTCGCACAGATCAAACCTCTATTAAAGGCAGCCCATGCTCATGGTTTGGATCGTCTGGTGATCACCGACCATAACTGTTTGCAAGGCGCCCGCGAAGCCTATGAGCGGGAACCTGAGTTTGCCATCGTCGGCGAAGAGATCAAAACCAGCCACGGAGAGTTTTGCGCTGCTTTTGTAAAAGAAGAGATCCCTGCGCATTTGGACCCGTTTAAGGTCATTGAGATGCTGCGGGCGCAAGGGGCTTTCATCAGTGTTTCTCATCCATTTGATGAATTTCGCAGCGGTTGGCCGTTGGAAATGCTCAAAGAAATTGCTCCGCTGGTGGATGCCTTTGAAACGTGTAACGCGCGCGTTTTGAAACAAAGAATGAATGATGAGGCACTACAGTTTGCGAATCAATATCATCTGCCCGGTACCGCCGGGTCTGATGCACACCATCCGTATGAAGTCGGCCGAGTCGCGCTCGATCTGCCGGCGTTCACGAATGCGGACGAATTACGCAGTGTAATCCGCTCGGGAAAAGTTGTGGGGACAATTTCTCCTAATTGGGTACACTGGTTTTCTGTAATTGCCAAATTCGAGAAAATATTCGAAAAAAAATAAGCAGGAAAAAGATTTGGAGATTAACCCGCAGAAGGCGGGTGCTTTTCCTTGACTGGGCAGGCAATTGCGATAAAATAAAAGCTGTTGGGGCGATGGCGGAATAGGCAGACGCAACGGACTTAAAATCCGTCGATGGTGACATCGTGAGGGTTCGACCCCCTCTCGCCCCACTCGAAGCACTCCAAACCTGGAGTGTTTTTGATTTAATATATTGGGTAAGTTATTTTTGGGGGGTAGACCCCCTCTCGCCCACAGAAAATACTCCGAAATTTNNAATTTGGAGTATTTTTCATTTAAGGAAACAGCAAAAAATTTCGTGAGGGCAGGACTTATTGCTCAATCCATTTTGCGGATGGCAGGGTGAAGCAGGGCTAAAAGGGCCAGCACTGCGATGACTGACCCGGCAACAATAAAAATCATGGCAGCGCCATAGAGATCAGTAGCCCAGCCGGCGACCGCAAAGCCGATGGGCAGGAGTACGAAAGAGCCGAGGTAATCGATGCTGGAAACCCGGCCTAGCATCTCTTTGGGGACGATCTCCTGCATGGAATTAGTCCAGATCAAGCCAAAACTGGTAGCGGCTGCGCCGAGTGCGGCTGCCACAATCAGTGATACAACAAAATTTTTCTGCACTCCCAGCACGAGGATCGCGGCGCCGATGACGAACCAGGAGAGGAAGCCGACCGGTCCGCGTTTGCGCAATTTCTTCCAATAACCCATAATAACCGCGGTGAGCACGGCTCCAACAGAAATCGCGGAATAAATGAATCCCAGGCTTTCAACTCCCATGTGCCAGACGTCTTTGATGAGGAAAGGCAGACTGGTGGAGATGGCGCCGCCCTCCATCATGTTGGCCAAGGCTGCCACTGAAATGGTGACCCAAAGCCAGGGTGAGGCAGCTACTGCTTTGAAGCCGCTGGCCAAATCTCCCCAGATATTGAGGGNNGCCACGATGAGAGCAGCGATCGAAGGGCCGACAATGCCGGTGATCTCACGGCTGAGCGTCGTCAGAGAATTGGCACTGGGCAGGGATTCGGCTGTAACAATTTCCGGGAAGATGGCGATATAAGCAGGTTCAAAAAAAGCACTGACCGTGCCAAAAAGGGCGCTGAAGACGAAGATCTCCCATACTTGCAGCAAGTTCAATAGGGCTAGAATGGCAACTGCTGCCACCAGCACTCCGCGCAGCAGGTCAGTGCTAATCATCACCAGCGGTCGGGGCAGCCGGTCGACAATGACTCCGCCAAAAAGCATAAAGAGAAGCATGGGGATCATCGAGACGATATTGACGGTACCCATTGTCACGGCTGAGCCGGTCTTTTCCAGCACCCACCAGGAAAGCGCAATACGATATAAACTATCCCCGAGTCGGGAAATGGTTTGTCCGGACCACAAAAAAGCAAATTGGCGGTTATGTAAAGCGCGCAGCATGGTTATGTAATTATAAATATCAAATGGATTCTAATGAATAAATTTCACTGTTCAATGAGAAAAATAACAAAACCGCACTCGAAAGTGCGGTTTTATTTACTCTCAGCTATTTGCCAAGAATCTTATACATCCCCGTGCCACATACAGAGCATTTACCTTTTAAAGCTTTGCGGCCATTTTTCATAGTGACTTCTTCAGTCTTGACCATTTCAGTCTTTTTCTTGCATTTCATACAATATGCTACTTCCGCCATATAATCCTCCTTCTTTTTGAAAGGGCAGAATTCCGGGTGTTTATTGCCCGTTGACAAAGATTATAGCATACGAAAAACTGATTTTGACAATTATTTTTCAGTTATTTCAAGGTCAGAAAAATTACTTATTTGCCCAAGCCTGTATCGCTTCGATGGCAGCCGCAGCTCCACCATAGGAATGGATACGTTCGGCTAAAAGACGCGCCTGCCCGGCTGCAGGTTTTTGTTTTTGAAAAGTATTTTGGAACCAATTAATTGTAAACTGATTGGCCTCACCCATGAATCCGGCGCCAGTTTGAACGACCTTGCGGGCATTGTAGCGCCGCTCAAAAATTGGACCGGGGAAAAGCAGTAAGGGGACACCGCTGCGCAAAGATTGGATGATTGTGTTTTGGCCGCCGTGGCAAAGCGTCCAGTCACAAAAAGGCAAGATAGTATCAGCGGGTACGTACGGACGAAATTCAACCCCACCCATGCGCATCACTTGGGTGATGCTTTGTGCTCCCACCAGACAGCGCAGTTCGCCGGATTCCGGGAAGACCAGGGGAAGGATTTCTTTGGCCGTTTTCAAAGACATCGAGCCTGTTCCCAGATATACAAAAACATAACGGCGCTCCCGCTCAAATTCAAAAGAGGGGTCAGGTTGCTGAATCTCCCCAAGCAGTGAACCGACGAAACAAACATCCGGACGAGAGACAGGGGTATCATCCAATTCCGGGATGGAGGGGATGATCTTCAACACCTGATCGCCAAACCACAACGATTCCAGCGGAATTTCTGACCGGCCATTTTCTTTCAAGACAGCATCAGCAGCTTTCTCCATCCAATAATGCGGAACCGAATCAATTCCCTTTTGCATAATGTTGCCAAAATTTCCTGCAATGGGGAGTCCGCTTATGGCTGCGGTTATAAAAGCTCCCGGATCGGCATCAGTAAAAAGCACATCTGGTTTGAATTCTTTTACTGCTGTCAATTGAGAGCTGACCATTTTTTTCAGATAAGCTGAATTGGTCAATCCGGTAAGTGCCAGTACCATCCAAAAATTGCCGATCTCTTTTCCAAGTTTGACGGGGATCTGCACGCTCTGAGAACGGGCTTCAAGAATGCGAGAAATTGGTTTGGGTAGACCCAGCATGGTGGCCGAGGGAGATGCGAAGATCGAAAATCCGCGTTCACGCAGAGAATTTGCCAGCGAACCGGATGCGCAAAAGGCAACTTGATGACCGGCAGTCTGGGCTGCCTGCACGATGGCGAGAACGCGAGTTAACCCACCCTATGTGCCTGTCGGAGGTGAGAAAAGCGGGATAAGGATCTTCATAATGACTCCTTAAGTCTTCAAAAAATGGGGGTTATATCAGGAATTTGTTTATGAAAATGGGCGGCGAAAAATTCGCCGCCCATTTTGTAAAGTTGAATTTGGATTATTTGATAGTTGTTTCGCGAATATCAACTACTTGCTCGACAGCAGATTTGATCGCTTCACGCAGGACGTCTGGCTTGATACCGGTTAATTTGACCGTAATAATACTAGTCTCGGCGCGTGTTCCTAATAGGGCGGCCACTCCCAGAATATCACCACCCAATTTTTGGATGATGCCAATAATTTCATACAGTTTGCCGCGTTTATTGATCACCTCGATGGTCATGCGAACTCCAGGAGTACGACCGCCCATCATCTCCAGTAAGATGTGGAAAAGGTCAGTTTCGGTGATCATTCCAACCAGACTCTTGTCGCGCATAACAGGCAGGCTGCTGATCTCATTGTCGGCCATGATGCGGGCAGCGTCTTCTATCGGACAATCTTCGGTTGTGGTGATGACGTTTGTGGCCATCACACGCTCGACTGTGATCTTACTCAACAGGTAATTGATTTCCCAGACGTTTAATGTGGTGGCGTCAGATGGTTTGGCATTCAGGAGGTCACCTTCAGTGACGATACCGATAAGCTTTCCGTGCTTATCTACCACTGGATAACGGCGAACTTTGTCGGTGTGCATGCGAACCAATGCATCTTGGATAGGCACATCCGATGTGATGGTTAAAACGGGACTGGTCATACGTTCTCGAACTAACATGGCTTTGTACTCCTTTCGCGATTCAATTCATTGATGAATTGTCTTTACACTAATATTGTATACAATAAATGAAATTATGAGTGTGTATTTTAAGCTTGATTTTCAAATGGAATTGGATTTTAATGAAAACATGAAGGTAACGAGGAGAAAAACATGCCAGAAATAAAATTTCAGAATCGCAAACCATTTACCCCGACCCCACTAAAACGGCGGAACCCGGTTCCGACCGACATTGAGATAGCCCAGGAAGCGACCTTAAAACCCATTACGCTGATCGCCGAAGAATTAGGCTTATTGCCTTCGGAAATTGAACTATACGGCGATACAAAGGCCAAAGTGAAACTGGATGTTTTAGAGCGGTTGAAAAATATCCCGGATGGGAAATACGTAGATGTGACGGCTATAACCCCCACACCGCTCGGTGAAGGAAAGACAACCACAACTGTTGGTCTAAGCCAGGCTCTGGGCGCTCATTTGGGGAAGAATGTGATTACCTGTATTCGCCAGCCGTCCCAGGGGCCAACTTTTGGCATCAAAGGCGGTGCTGCCGGCGGCGGCTATTCTCAGGTGGTACCGATGGAAGAGTTCAACCTGCATCTCACCGGTGATATTCACGCCATCACGGCTGCCAATAACCTGATGGCCGCGGCAATCGATGCTCGAATGTTTCACGAAGCGGATGCCACAGATGAACAACTTTTCAACCGTTTGCTGCCGGTGGATAAGAGTGGAAAGCGGCATTTTACCCGGGGCATGGTGGCGCGCCTGGAAAAATTGGGCATAACCGCTTCCGACCCGGATGAACTGACTACCGAGCAGAGGCGCAAACTGTGCCGTCTGGATATCGACCCCGCGACCATTACCTGGCGCAGGGTGATGGATACCTCAGATCGATTCTTGCGCGGTATTACCATCGGTCAGGGACCGGATGAAAAGGGGTACACTCGCGAGACCGGATTTGATATTTCTGTTGCCTCCGAGATCATGGCCATTCTGGCATTGACCACCAGCTTGAAGGATATGCGCGAACGCTTGGGCAAGATCGTGATTGGCATCAGCAANNGCCCACGGGAATTCCTCCATTATCGCGGATAAGATCGCGCTCAAGCTGGCGGATTACGTCATTACGGAATCCGGCTTTGGTGCGGATATGGGCATGGAAAAATTCTTTGATATTAAGAGCCGTTATTCAGGGCTGATCCCCTCGGCGGTGGTAATGGTGGCGACGATCCGAGCTCTCAAGATGCACGGCGGCGGGCCAAAAGTGGTGGCCGGCAAACCGCTCGACCCGGCTTATACGCACGAGAACCTGGAGTTGCTGCGTGCCGGTATGGGCAATTTGCTTCACCACATTAAAACAGCCAAAAAATATGGTATCCCGGTGGTGGTCGCGGTCAACCGCTTCCTCTCCGATACCCCGGCTGAATTGGAACTGGTGCGTAAAGCCGCTATTGAAGAAGGCGGCGCCGAAGAAGCGGTCATTTGCGACCACTGGGAAAAAGGCGGTGAAGGAGCCATTGATCTGGCTAATGCTGTCGTTGCAGCCTGTGAAAAACCCGGTAATTTCAAATTCCTTTATCCATTGGATTGGACGATCAAGCAGAAGATCGAAGCCATCTCCCGCGAAGTCTACGGAGCGGACGGCGTAGACTATCTGCCGGAAGCGGAAGAGCGCATTGCCGAATATACGCGCCTGGGGTTCGATAAGTTACCCATTTGCATGGCAAAAACCCATTTGAGCCTTTCAGCAGACCCGGCTTTGAAGGGTGTGCCCAAGGGTTTCCGAATTCCCATCCGCGATGTACGCGCTTCGGTGGGAGCAGGCTTCCTTTATCCAATTTTGGGAACGATGTCGACCATGCCCGGCCTGCCCACAAGGCCAGTGTTCATGGAGATCGACATTGAGCCGGATACCGGCAGGATTATTGGATTGAGCTAACAAAATCGACCGCCTGAATTTTTCCAGGCGGTTATTTTTTACTAAGGATTTAAATACCGATTTGCCAGAGAAGAGGAAATCAATTTGTGCTGCCGCCGGCATTCATACCAGGGTCTGTAATATACAGGTTATCGAACTCGATGCGAGCGGGTAAAGCAGCATCAAACGTGGTCGCAGAAAGTGAAACCCGGCCTGAACTGAATGAGGAATCAGTTGTCTGAGCAATTGAAATTTTATTCACCCATAACTGCAAATTATCTCCCTGGCATAACGTCGTCATATGTATAGTTTGATCGCCGATAGGAATGTCGGAGCTTGCTGTCCAATCGACGAGCGGGGTGGATTCCCCGTTTTCGAATTTAACAATGGCGTATTCCCCATCTGAGGAGATCTCAAAGCTGTATCCATCCCCGTTGTCCTGAATTCGGCAATCCACTCCAAAACCATTATTCTCATTTTCACTGGTGTTTACTGCATGGATATCCGTGTCGATTTTAAGATCGGAAAATGTCTGAGGATTTGCTCCCCATTCAGTTAAACCTTTTGAATTTGACACAATTAAATAAACATCATCTTCATACCCGGCATTGCCATCAGAAGTGGAAAATATTTCCCATCCGGAATTGGGATCAGAGAAATCATCCAAAAGGAGTGCATTTCCAAACACGGGTGTCGGTGAAGATTCAGTCTTCGGGTTTTTGTTACCGGTTAATGTGGCCAAGTGCATTCCTTCGAATGGGTTTACGCCGGTTGATGGTTGTTGATCACTGCAGGAAACCAGCAGATATGGAATTGCGAATAGGAGCAAACCGAAAATACGCCAATTTTTCATTGAACCTCCTTCTTTTGCTTAAGCATAATAAAAAACATAAAGAACTCAAGTAAAAAGAGCTTCGGGTTATAATCTTTTTAGATTCCAAGAACGGGAGCAACCATCATGAGCAAAATTTATTATTTCCCATCAATTGACCTGCATCAATACATTGTGGATTATTTTGTCCATTGGTCGGTTCCCCAGGAGTATGCTGTTCTGGCCGCGGATGTGCTCCTCTCCGCGGATATGCGCGGCGTTGATTCGCACGGGCTGATCCGCTTGAGCAGTTATTACGGTTCCCGGCTGCGCAAAGGGCTGATCAATCCGCTGTGCCCGATGCAGGTCGTCAAAGAAACATTGACCACCCTATCTGTGGACGGCGGTAACGGCCTGGGACACCCGGTGAGTGTAAAAACGATGCGGTTGTGCATCGAAAAAGCCAGAGCGAGCGGAGTAGGGCTGGCGACCGTGCGCAACAGCAACCATTTTGGCATTGCCGGTTATTATGCCATGCAAGCGCTGCCGGAAGATATGATCGGTGTGTGCTTTACCAACACAGCCCCTCTGGTGGCACCCACGCACAGCCGTAAGGCCATTTTGGGGACTAACCCGATCGCAGTGGCTGTACCAGCGGCTGCGTCGCGCCCGTTTGTGCTGGACATGGCAACCAGTATCGTGCCGATCGGACGCATCAATGTCTATCAGAAAGAAGGCAAGGAGATACCTGCCGGTTGGGGGGTGGACGCGCAGGGACAGGTGACGGAGAACCCGACCGCGGTTCGCGAGGGGGGCGCGCTGATGCCCCTGGGCGGGCCGGAACTGCTGCGCGGCTATAAAGGCTACGGTCTTTCGCTGATGGTGGATATTTTCTCGGGGGTGCTCTCCGG
>PMIV01000192.1 GCA_003158355.1 Anaerolineaceae bacterium | reverse complement strand
TTTCGCCTATGCTATAATCTTCAATTGAAGAATTTCCCCACACAAAGGGGCAGAGGTGATTATGGTTTTAAAAACAATTGGCCGCGTTTTTGGTGGAGATTCCCATAAGCGCGAAATAGAAAAATCCGCGTTGATCGTTGATGAGATCAACGGCTACGAGACTGAATTTGAAGCGCTTTCGGCTGATGAGTTGAAAGCCAAAACGGCTGAGTTTAAAGAACGTCTGGCTCAGGGAGCAACCCTGGACGATCTTTTGCCGGAAGCTTTTGCTGCTGTGCGCGAAGCCGGCAAACGTACCATTGGCCTGCGCCATTATGATATTCAAATGATCGGCGGAATTGCCCTGCATCAGGGCAGGATCGCCGAGATGCGTACCGGTGAAGGAAAAACTCTGGTAGCCACGCTGCCGCTGTATTTGAATGCGCTGACCGGCAAAGGCGTACATCTGGTGACCGTCAACGATTATTTGGCCCGCCGCGATGCGCGCTGGATGGCGCCCATCTACTACGCGCTGGGACTGACGGTGGGAGTACTGCAAATGGCCACTCGCACCGAGAATGGCCGCAAAGCTTTTGTCATCGATCTGGAAAGCACTAATTCCCGTGAAGACCTCAATCAGTTGAAGCTGGTTGATCGCGACGAAGCCTATCGGGCGGATATTACTTACGGAACCAACAGCGAGTTTGGTTTTGATTACCTGCGCGACAATTTGACCATGACCCTGGAAGAGCGGGTGCAGCGCGGCCATTATTATGCCATCGTCGACGAAGTGGATAACATCCTCATAGATGAAGCGCGTACTCCTTTGATCATTTCCGGCCCGGCTTCTGAAGACACCGAATGGTATGTGAAAATGTCTCAGGTGGTGCGCCAACTTCTCCCCGAAGATTTTGAGGTCAACGAAAAAGACCGCCAGGTTTCGCTTACCGAGGTGGGTGAGGTGCATGTCGAAGCCATCCTGGGACAATCGATCCGCGACCCGGACCGCCCCGAGGATATCACCAATGAACAGGCGCGCATGCTAGGCTATCTGGAACAGGCGCTACGGGCGCAGCATCTCTATCATCGCAATAAAGATTACATCGTGCAGGGCGGCAAGGTGATCATCGTGGATGAGTTCACCGGCCGCTTGATGCCGGGGCGGCGCTGGTCCGAAGGGCTGCATCAGGCTATCGAGGCCAAAGAGGGCGTCAATATCGAACCTGAAAACGTCACCTATGCGACCGTCACCATTCAAAATTACTTCCGCATGTATGAAAAACTGGCTGGCATGACCGGTACGGCAATCACAGAAGCGGAAGAGTTTTACAAGATCTATAAATTGGAAGTTCTTCCGATCCCCATGAACCTGGAATACCTGGCGCTGTTAAATGATTCGCCCTTGAAACTGGTGGAAAAAAAGGACAGTAAAAACTATCCGATTCAGTATTATGTCCGCCGCAATGATAATTCTGACGAACCGGTGTTCTGGCGCCGGCAAGATTACCCCGACCTGGTGTACCGCACCGAAGAGGGCAAGCTGCGTGCCATCACCAGCGAAGTGCTGCGCTGTTACGTCATTGGCCAACCTCAGTTGGTGGGTACAACCTCGGTGGAACACTCCGAGCGGCTTTCGCAGCGTTTTGGCGCGGAATTATTGCGCCGTTTGGCCCAGGTGATGATCTTGCGGGATGCCTGGATCGAAAAGAATGATAAATCTCCCGAATTGGAGATCCCCGAACTGGCCGGGCTGAACCGTCCGATCCAAGATCTGAATACCAATGAACTGCGTCAGCTTTCCCGTCAGGCGGGGATGGCCTCATTCAACCTCGACGACCCAGAAAATATGAAACGGCTGCTCAAACTGCTTGATCTGGAAGACAGCCACAAAGAACGGTTATGGACGGTGTTACAGGGTGGGATTCCGCACCAGGTGTTGAATGCACGTAAGCATGACGAAGAATCGCAGATCATTGCCCGTGCCGGCGGTTATGGCATGGTCACCATTGCCACCAATATGGCCGGCCGCGGTGTGGATATTAAGTTGGGCGGAGAACTGAGCGAGGAAGTGACCGCTGATGTGATCCGCGTGCTGGAAGGTGCTGGAATCGAAGACCCTTACAGCATGAATAATGAAGCCCGTCGCCAGGCTCTGCAAAAATTGAGCGCCGACCAGTACGGCATCTATGACGAGTCGGTGAATACTTTCTTAAATTACTTTACAGACATGGAAAAAGTGCGTGAACTGGGCGGCCTGCATGTAGTGGGTTCCGAACGGCACGAAGCTCGCCGTATCGATAACCAACTGCGCGGCCGCGCTGCCCGTCAGGGCGACCCCGGATCGTCGCGTTTCTATCTTTCTCTGGAAGATGAATTAATGCGTTTATTTGGCGGAGTTCAGATGGAGAATATCATGGGCCGCCTGCGCGTGGATCAAAGCCTGCCTATCGAGAGCGGTATGTTAGGACGTATGGTTGAACAGGCCCAGGAGCGTGTAGAAGGCAACAACTTTGACATGCGCAAGCATTTGCTGGAATACGATGATGTCTTGAATGCCCACCGCAAGCGCATCTATGGAGAACGCGACCGCTCGCTTTCCAAAGAAGACCTGCACGAAGATGTGATCGAGATCTTGAACAGCGAGTTAAAAGAACGCATCCCGGTTGCCCTCAAAGACGAAGAAGGTCCGTGGAAGCTGCTTGCCTATTTGGAAGAAGTGCAGCCATCGATGTATTTTGACCAGGAAAACATCCGTGTGCCTTCGTTTACATTGCATCTGGTGATTGAAGAAATGCTCGAACGGTTGGCCAAGAAACCGGCCGGTAAAACAAGCAGGGACGTTTTGCTCGATTTGGCAGACGAGACCCTGGCTGAGGAGGAAGAACATATCCTTTCCACTTCACAAAGCCTGCTGGAAAAGACGCGCGCCTCTGCCGAGCAGATCTTGCAGGAGCGCCTGGATATACTGGATACTTACTTTGAAGGGCTCGAAACCGGCGCTGAAGAAGGGGCTCAACCACGCCGCCCGCAAGAAATTCTCGATGAACTTTCGGGACTGGTGCGCACCCAACTGCGGTTGTCCAACGATGAACTGCGCCGCCTGCCTTCTGCCGATGATGATGTAAAAGAAACAATTTCCGGGCAGATCAGCAACGGATTGACCCTGCTGGCGTTGACCCGTATTATCGGTGCTTTTGAACGCCGCCTGGATGACAACCTGGACATGCGTCCGGCTCAATTGATCGATCTGGATTGGACGGAAATTCAGGAAGGCTTGATGCAGGCCGTGAAAAGCAATCTACAAAAACGCCACGACGCCTTACTCGGGCCGCAGGGACCCATTGCCCAGAACTTTGATTCCATTCTGTCGCGGTTGGGTACTGAAGACCTGGGTGCAGATGAACTGGCAGATATCCTCATGAATCTGTCGGTAGGCAACCGCATGGCCATCGACACGCGCACCCATCAACGGGTAATGCGCCGGGTGACCCTGCTGAACTACATTTTTCTGGCAGCCAAACTGCAGCAGAGAACCTCAAGCGATGAAATTACCCGTCAGATCCTCAACCATCTCGAAGATGCCCAGGAACTGCTCGAGATCGTCTGGGGCAAGATGGAATACGAACGATTCCGCCTGGCAGACCTGCCGATCTCTCAATTGGACGGCAAGATCAAACAAATGCTGGCCGAAAAATTGGGACAGGAACGCTTTGATGTTGTGGAATCCCAAAAGCTGGACGTTTTGAGCGAGGATGAAAGCGATCTGCTGGCAACAATATTGGGCCGGCGTATTCAGAACGGCATTTACAAGCATATTCTCGTCACTGTGATCTCCGAGCTGTGGGTGGACCATTTGACCAAGGTGGATTCCCTGCGCGTCTCGATCGGGCTTGAGGCTTTTGCCCAGCGTGATCCGCTGGTGCAGTACAAGAGCCAGGCGGCTGAAATGTTCAAGGATCTGCTCAGCGAGATCCGCGCCGGTGTCATCAGCCGCATGTTCCTCTTCCAACCGCGCCGCGCCAATTCCGCCAGCCAGACCGAGCGCAATGTACCTACGATAACTGCTGCTGAAGCAGCCGCTCCGGCTGAAGATGCCGGCGAGCAGAAAAAGAAACGCAAACGCCACTAAAAGGAACGATCATGGAATTGAAGCCATTCAAACTCGAACGATATTTTGCGCGTTACGAATTCAACACAAAATATACCCTGTGCAGTTCGGATTGCGAGTCGCGCACGATCGCTGATCTGCTGGCGTTGGAACCGGATGCTGCCGAACGTTTCGAGCAGCACTGGCTGGGCTATACAGAATCCACTGGCGCCCCCTCACTGCGCCAAGAGATCACCCGGCTTTACCCCGGCATTCAAGCGGAACAAATTCTGGTACACAGCGGCGCCGAGGAAGCCATCTTCCTCTTTATGCACGCCGTTCTAAAAGCCGGCGATCATATCATCGTGCACTGGCCGTGCTATCAATCCTTGTTCGAGGTGGCGCAAAGCATCGGTGTTGAAGTTGCTTTCTGGCACGCTCACGAGGAAAATGGTTGGGCGCTTGACCTGGAAGAGTTGAAGAACTCGATCCGCTCGAACACAAAGGCCATCGTGGTCAACACTCCGCATAACCCCACCGGATTCTTGATGCCCGCAGCCGATTACCTGGCCCTCAATCAAATTGCGCAGGAACATGGCATTGTGCTCTTTTCGGATGAGGTTTATAGGGAGAGTGAATATTCTGCTGATTTGCGTCTGCCTTCGGCCTGCCAGATCAACCCGCTGGCGGTATCGCTGGGGGTGGTTTCCAAGACCTACGGCTTGCCTGGTCTGCGCATTGGCTGGATCGCTACACAGAACGCGCAGGTTTATGAACGCATGGCCGCTCTAAAGGATTACACCAGTATTTGCAACAGTGCTCCCAGCGAGTTTTTGGCTGAACTGGCGCTGCGCCACCGCGAAGTTTTGGCTGAACGCAACCTCGATATTATCCATTCAAACCTGAAGTTATTGGATGCTTTCTTTGCTCGCCATACGGAGAAATTCTCATGGGTCAAACCCCTGGCCGGGCCGATCGCTTATCCCAAGTTAAAAGAAGGTAATGTGGAGACTTTTTGCCACGATCTGGTCACCCAACAGGGTGTTTTGCTGCTGCCGGGCACATTGTATGGCGATGACAGCAACCATTTTCGCATTGGTTACGGGCGCAAGAACATGCCCGAAGCTTTGCGTGAATTAGAGACATTTCTGAAAAACCGATAAGCCCTATAATCCGCGATGACTTGATATTTCGTACGGATCCCCCGCAATCGTTCCATGCTGTAGATTTCCTCATGCTAAGTGTAAATAAGATGTTTTCTTATTTACACTTCAGCTCTGTTTTTTCAGGTCGACGATTTTTATAGTTGGTCACAAATTAAATATCAACAGTTAAATTGATTGAATATATAATTGAAATTGGGACTAAAATTGATTTAAGGAGATTGACAAATTGGTTTTACTGTATAACA
>PMIV01000272.1 GCA_003158355.1 Anaerolineaceae bacterium | reverse complement strand
TAATAATGAAAAGAAGCTTGTCCAAAATTATCCGGACAAGCCTCTTTTTTATTTAATTGGTTACTAGTTCTTATTGTCATCCACTAGAAAGCGACTTAAGATAAAACTTACCACACTTACGATCAAAGCACCCAGAAAAGCATATAAGAACTTTTGATCTGGGATAACAAATCCCATTTGGAAGGCCTGCCCGATCCAACCTGCAATGAGGAACAGGAGGGTGTTTACCAGTAATGTTCCCAACCCAAGGGTGAGGATCAAGATCGGGCAACTGGCTACCATCAAAACTGGGCGAATCAAGGCATTCACCAGGCCGAAGATCAAGCCCAATACCAGGAAAGCATACCACTGGTTGTTTTGCATAATAATGTGCCCGGAAAGCAAAGCAACGGCAGCGTAAAGAGAAACTGCATTGATAATTACGCGAAGAAGAAATTTTCCCATTTTATGATCCTTTCAATTGAATCTATATACGACGAAAAACTGAAAATGGTTGCAAATGCATTCTATCTGGCAGAATTTTCGGCATAAGGCAGGTCATTTTCCATCCAAATCAAGGTGTTGAGATCATTCATGCCAATAGACTGAAAAGCTGTGACCGCCCGGTGAGCGGGATAATTCAGTTGAATTCTATTGGGGTGAGATGTATGGTGGGCGATCGTAGAAACCAGAGGGGGAATCGCTTGTTCTTCGAAAGCTGGTGATGTGGCCAACCAGAGATAATTCTGAAAGGGATTTATCACTTCAAGAGAAGCCAGACCGACCAGGCGTTCGCCGTCTTTTGCTTCCCAGAATTGAATTGATTCTGAATTTAACCAGCGAGACAGGCTGTTGAAAAAGCCGGGTTCTTGATTGGAAAGTTGGAAAGGGAGAAACCAGGTCACCTTTTCCGGGTAGATCTGTTCCAGCCATTTTTTTTGCTGCGGCCAATTTTCAGTACTGCGCGGTTTTACTTTAATTGAATTCAATGATTCCGTCAAAACAGCGGGACGGTGATCAATGCCCCAATTGGTGCGGCGGGTAATTTCGTAAAATCCCAGCGACTCATAAAGATGGATGGCGATCGGGTTATCTTCACGAACTTGCAGCAGCAAAGATTTACCATTATGTTCACGAGCGTGCTGAAGTGCCCGCCGGGTAAGCCTTTTGGCGATCCCCTGGTGGCGGTGCTGGGGATCAACGGCAACATTGGCAACAAAATAAATATTTTGCTCTTTTTTTTTGATGTAAATCAGAGTGATATTACCGATGATCTTGTCATTCTCCACACAAACATAACCATGAAATGGCACAGAAGAAGTTTCTGGTGAACCCGTATCCAAGTAGAAAGGATTTCCCTCACGACCGATCCGGCGAATATTTTGTAGATAGGCGCGTCCTTCTGCGTCCATATGGTCAGCAAAGCAAGTTTCGACCAGATTCGCCACTTCGTCC
The DNA here is from genome assembly GCA_003158355.1 of Anaerolineaceae bacterium. Classification (GTDB taxonomy): domain Bacteria; phylum Chloroflexota; class Anaerolineae; order Anaerolineales; family Anaerolineaceae; genus UBA6107. The sequence continues at coordinate 3,424 of PMIV01000272.1, read as the reverse complement.
AAATCTCTGCGAAGATTGATGGGGCGAATGTAAGGGTCATTGGTAAGCAAGTCAAAGGGCATGTCTAAAATTTTACACCCGCAAGACTGATTAAAGCGAATTACATCCTTAAAAATTTTCCGGACCAACATTTTGTGTTGGCCCGGAGTTAAACAAGGAAAAGTCAGATCTATGCGTATTCTACAATTTGAGGAATGTTCTGGCTGATTTTAGCCACTTCTTCTTGCGGATAGATATAATCCTCAATTTGTCCAGTGAGGTATTTATTGTAAGAAGCTAGATCGAAATGTCCATGACCAGAAAGGTTAAAGAGGATCGTTTTCTTCTCACCTGTGGCTTTAGCGATCATTGCTTCATCCATAGCGGCCAGAATTGCATGCGCCGATTCGGGCGCGGGCAAGATCCCTTCTGTGCGGGCAAATTGGACCGCTGCCTGAAAGACGCGTGTTTGGGGAACAGATTTGGCTTCGATCAAGCCCGCGTCCACCAATCCAGAAAGTGTGGGTGCCATTCCGTGATAGCGCAGACCACCGGCATGGATCGCAGGCGGCATAAAATCGTGTCCAAGAGTGAACATCTTGACGATGGGTGCCATGCCTGCGGAATCACCAAAATCGTAAGCATAGATTCCCTTGGTGAGAGAAGGGGTGGCATCGGGTTCAATTGCCAGCAGGCGCGTGCGTTGCCCGCCCTTGAGATTTTCACGTAGGAAGGGGAAGGCGATACCGGCAAAATTTGAACCGCCGCCTACGCAACCGATCACGACATCCGGATATTCGCCGGCCAGATCCATTTGTTTAAGCGCTTCTTCACCGATAACGGATTGATGAAGCAGCACATGATGTAAAACAGAACCCAGACCGTATTTCTTGGTGCCATTGGAGAATGCGGCAACCTCGACGGCTTCTGAAATCGCTATGCCCAGCGATCCGGCTGAATTGGGGTCTTCGGCAAGCACCTTGCGGCCGAAATTGGTTTCCGGGCTGGGGCTGGCAAAGACCTTGGATCCGTATGTTTCCATCAAAAAGCGGCGATAGGGTTTTTGATCGTACGAAACCCGTACCATATAGACCTCAAGGTCGAGATCGTAAAACTGGCAGGCCATTGCTAAAGCAGATCCCCATTGCCCGGCACCGGTCTCTGTGGTCATGGCTTTGGTACCGGCGATTTTGTTATAGAATGCCTGGGGAATAGCCGTATTTGTTTTGTGGCTGCCAGAGGGGGAGACACCTTCGTATTTGAAGTAGATATGGGCAGGTGTATCCAAAAACTTTTCGAGGCGGCGTGCCCGAATCAGAGGGGTCGGTCGATAAAGTTTGTAAGCTTCACGAACTTCCTCGGGAATTTCGATAAATCGCTCCATACTGACTTCCTGTTCGATTAATCCCATTGGAAAGAGAACTGAAAAGTCATCAGGCGTTGCCAATTTACCGGTCTGAGGGTTATAAGCGGGTGCAGGTTTGACGGGTGAATCGGCGTTGATGTTGTACCAAAAGTGCGGAATATCCGATTCGTTCAAGAGGTATTTCGTTTGTTGTTCCATGGTCAGCTCCTTCGAAAAATAAAAATGGATATGATAGGGACTGACGCTCTTAAAAATAAAGATCGTCCGTCCCGGAAGGGGACGGACGATGATGCCCGCGGTGCCACCCCGATTAAGCTGTAGAAACAAAAAATCCCCAGAGATTGCTCCCGGAGATTCGGATTTGCCAGCTTCACTCGTTGAGTACGACAGTCAGACTGCTTATACTCATTGCCCACTAACGGCGGCGCCCCGGCATCGGTTACTTGATTTATCTTTCACCTTGCGGCTCAAAGGTCCATTCAGAATCACCTCTCGTGCAGGTTCTCACCATTCCCTGCTCTCTGTGACGTTCAGCAACGCTTACTCGTCCTCGTCAAAGCTGTTTTTATATTTAATTAAGAATATTATACAATGGAAAATCAAATAGTCAATAAGGAATTTTCAAAATTCGTTAATTGATCCTGAAGTGGGTTACCCCGGGAATATCAGAGACAAGTACTTGAATATCCTCAAAGGTTTCATCCTCAATGGCTTTCACCACAAGGGTCACGGTGGTGCTGTCTGAGTCCAGGTTACGCTCAATACCGGTGGAGATGATCTTCTTTTTTAATTCAAGCAGCGCAGATTGCAGATCTTCCACTAATTTTGGATTGTTTTTAGCTGTTACCTGAAGATTGACAGTAGTATAACCACGGATCAATTTCTTTTCCAAAATATTGAGTAATACCAGCACCGCCAACAAAAACAGGGTAGTGGCCAGAGCAGCAAAATAATGTCCGGCGCCAACAGCCAACCCCACAATGGCAACAGTCCGTCCACAGCGACGTGGCAGTTGTCAGACCCTTAACGTTGGTACCATAACGCAGGATAGCCCCCGCACCCAGAAAACCAATGCCAGAGACCACCTGGGCTGCCAGGCGAGAGGGATCGCCATTGGCTATCGGTTGATATTGGATCGCCAAATTGATGGAAATGGTCATGGCCAAGCATGAGCCAATAGCCAAAATGGTGTGCGTGCGCAGCCCTGCCGGTTGGTTTTGGCGCTCACGATCAAAACCGATTACCATTCCCAGTACGGCGGACAAACCCAGACGTAAGACAATTTCGAGTTCACTGATCATCTTTTTATACTCTCATTGTTTCGCTAAAAAAGGTTGATTCAACGGAAGCAACAGATTCAGAATGATTAATGGGAAAATATGCCGCGAATGAGGGTAAGACACTGCTTAAATCCTGAGTGAGGCACTGCGCAAAACGGCGAACGGAAAAATGCGCATTAGGCGCTGAACGTAAGCGGATGAAATGTATGAGACTGCGGAAGTTGGCAGTGATCAGGAAACGGCGATTATAGGCATTGGGAACGATGTAGGACGCCGCATTAGGGTGCTCTTGGGCTAAATGCTGGTAGGTTGTCTGCGCTTGAGCCATGGCCGCGCAGTAAAGCTTTTCCTGACCGGCGCTAACAATGGCTTTTGGCAGCGCGTAACCCAACTGAGCTGTTAGAGTTTGCGATGTCAGAGTCATCATGCGGTGCCGCTTGACTTCATAAAAAGCGCCCTGGTCCAATTGAACATCAAATGTAAAGGTAGCATGTTCCAATTCGCGCAGCGGGATGGAATGAGGATCTTGCGAATTGAGGATTAAATCTGCCAGATGAGCTTTTTCGGAGGAATTCGCATGTTGAACCCAATTCAGGGCTTGCGTATAGTTAATGTTACTTAATCGATACATGTAGGCCGCTAAAATCCGCGCTTCTGCATCCGGTTCGGAATAGATCAGCTTACACCATTCAGAATCAGGTGACGCAACCGGAATCTGGTTCAATTGCAGTGGAGACGTTGAGGAAACCAGATATTCATCGGCATCTGCATATTTAAGCAGTGTGGGGATTGATTGAAC
>PMIV01000232.1 GCA_003158355.1 Anaerolineaceae bacterium | reverse complement strand
CCGAAGCCAAGCGAGCTATCGAGCAACCCTTCCACAAACCATTTGAAACCGACGGGTACCTCATAGAGCTGCCGTCTAAGCCTGGCAGCGACACGATCGATCATTTGGCTGCTTACCAATGTCTTGCCAACTGCGGCTGCCTTGGGCCATTCAGGCCGGTGCTGGAAAAGGTAATCGATGGCTACAGCTAGATAATGATTGGGCGGCAGTAGGCCAGCGTTGCTGGTGACGATCCCATGACGGTCATGGTCAGTATCGCAAGCGAAGGCGACCCGAAAATGATCCTTCAAACTGATCAAACGCTGCATCGCATACGGCGAGGAAGGGTCCATGCGAATTTGTCCATCCCAGTCCACCGTCATGAAACTGAAGGTGGGGTCAACAGTCTGATTCACGACCGTGAGGTCCAACCCGTAACGTTCGGCTATTGGTTCCCAGTAATGCACACCGGCGCCACCCAGTGGATCGACCCCCAGGTGAATCTTCGATTGCCTTATGACATCCATATCTACTACCTGGGCTAACTCATTCACATAGGAATGAAGATAATCGTAACGGTGAGTAGTTGATGCTCGCAGAGCTTTTTGTAGAGGAATTCTTTTGACCCCCTTCAATCCGTTCTCAAGAAACTGGTTAGCTTTTGCCTCGATCCAACCGGTGACAGAACCTTCAGCCGGCCCTCCGTTCGGCGGGTTGTATTTAAAACCACCGTCGTAAGGCGGATTATGAGAAGGTGTGATCACGATTCCATCGGCCAGTCCGGTCTTGCGTCCGCGATTGTAAGTGAGGATGGCAAGAGAAATGGCAGGTGTAGGAGAATATTCATCCCCTTCTGAAAGCATGGTTTCAACCCCGTTTGCGGCCAGTACTTCTAACGCGCTGGCCAAAGCAGGTACTGAGAGCGCATGCGTATCCATGCCCAGAAACAGTGGGCCATCAATTTTGTGCAAATTCCGGTAAAGGCAAATGGCCTGAGTAATCGCCAGAATGTGCCATTCATTAAAAGCCTTGTCGAATGCTGACCCACGATGCCCTGAGGTGCCAAAGGCTACCCGTTCCTCCGATATCGAAGGATCGGGACTTTCTGTATAATAAGCCGTAATTAATTTAGGCACGTTGACAAGTATTTCAGGATTGGCCGGCTTTCCTGCGAGAGGACTAATTTCCATTATTTCCTTTGCGATTAAGGTATCTCTCTTGCCTAAAAGCGGATCATCGCATTTTCCATCTTGAATAGTTTAATGATTCCGCTGCTGGGTACGTTGTGCATGAACTTGCCGCTCAACAGCATCTATAGCGCTATCCAATGTGGATTCAAGAAGCTGCCCTTTTTCGGTAGCCAAGATATGATCAGATCCCATGTAGAGCATTATTTTCACTTCGTATGCCGAGGATGTTCCATGTCCCTTGGCAGGTTCCTTTAAGTCAATCGTTCCGCTTAAAATATCATCATGACCTTCTGCCAATTGATGAAGTCGGTCCGCGGCTTTGGCATATAATTCGTTTTCACTTTCCTTTACTTTATCAATGCCATTATTAAATTGGATCGGAAAACTTTCATTATCCATTTATTGCCTCCATGAATTCTTAATTTCCTTTTCTTGATATAAAAGCCTTCCCGTTATTTAGCTGGGCAGACTCCTTATAATCCTATTAGAAAGGAGCTATCAATATCCCTAACACGATATATAAAATGTATACATAAAATTATTTGATGGCTTAAAACAAAGTCCAGTTTACAAATTTCTTGAGTTTATCATTTGCCCCAATTTTCAGTAAATTTGATCTCAATTTATGGGTTTTTGGGACACTAGCCAAGATTATGGATGGGCTACAATAAGTACATGGCATTCATCCGTAGGGTCAAAACAACAAGTGGGACTACCGCAATACAGATTGCAACCAAACAAAAAGGGCGGATAGTTAAGATCATCCACATTGGCAGTGCACACACAAAAGAAGAACTTGCAGTCTTGCTGGCATTAGCCCACAAGCAATTACAAGGGAGCCAGTTAGAGTTATTGCCTGAACCACAACCATTACTGCGAGTCGGTTTAAAAAGATCTTTCTCTGGATTATTGTGGAGTACATTGCAGGAGCAATACGAGAAAATAGGTTTTAGCAGACTGAAAGATGAGGCATTCAAAGCGCTATGTCTTGCGAGAATTGTCGAACCAACTTCTAAGATCGACACAATAAGGGTTTTGGCGGACCTGGGTGTTGATCCCATAGATCGTAATCAGCTCTATCGTTGTTTGGTCAAAGCCTTAAAACTGGATTACCGGAAAGTGATCAGTCAGGCTTGTTTTGAACATATGGGAAGAACTGGACTTACTCTGGTTCTGTGTGATGTCACCACTTTATATTTTGAAGTACAAGAAGAAGATGAGTACCGGAAACCAGGAATGAGCAAGGAACGCTGGTTGGAAACGCAGATCATTCTGGGTCTCCTGGTGGATCAGAATGGCTTTACGCTGGGATTGCAGAGTTTTGAGGGCAACAAAGCGGAAACCAAGACTACGCCGCCCGTCATTCAGGATTTTCTAATGCAAAATGGTCTCACGAAGACCACCATTGTGGCAGACGCAGCCGATGAGTGCACCCAATTTGGCAGTGCTCACTGAAGCCAGATACACCTACATTGTTGGCTCCCGATTGCACAAAGTACCTGATGTCATTGAAAAATATCAGAAGACCAGTGAACTGAGCGATCAACAGATTGTGGTTGAAAAAAAGGAAGGTTACCGGGTGATCTACCAGTACCGGGCCAAACGGGCAGCCCTGGACAAGCGCAACATCGAGAAACAGGTGTCCAAGGCAATGAAAGCACTCAATGGACAGATTCCAACAACCAAAACAAAGTTCCTGAGCGTAGTGGCCAAGAAAAAGCAGCTCAACCAGAAACTGATCGATAAAGCAAAAGCACTTGCGGGTGTCAAAGGATTTGTCACAAACTTGGGTATACCGGATGAACAGGTAATCGGGTACTACTACCAGCTCTTTCAGGTGGAGGCTACGTTACGGATGGCAAAGTCGGATTTAAAAGCCAGACCCATCTACCATTGGAAGCGAGATGCAATTGAAGCGCACCTGACAATCGTGCTAACAGCGTTAGCCATCAGTAGGAATATTGAGAGTTTAACGGGTGTCAGTATCAAGCAGTTTGTAAAATTACTTCGCCCAATCCGTTCAAGTATTGTGGTTTTCAAAGGAAATGAGATTCTGGCTGAACCGATAGTCCCAGAACCCATATCAAAGGTGCTAAAAAGGTTTTCTCTGGGACACTAAAATGAGCAAGTCAGGTACTAATGTTTCGAATCGAATTCTTGTCACTAAAAGCAAACCAGGCGCAGCCGCCTCTTTTCATACTTTGAACTTCACAGATTCCCGAACTGTTTGCTTTATTCGCAGTAATCGTTTTACTGTATGATCTACTTTAACCTTACAACCCAGGGACCATAAATAGCCCCCTGAATAGCATCCATGATGATCTTATTAGCCTGGCCATTGGTCATACCGACTGGCGGCTGCAAATCAGTGTAAGCCCCTGCCATGCTAAAATGGCATTTAAAATCCAGGCCGGGTATTGTGCAATGAGTCTGAGCCGTACCTTCTGACAGGCAACGTCAGGGTCACCGGGAGGTAAATCCATGCGTAATGAATCGATAACAAATGTTACCTGTTGAGCCTGCTTGATCTCATGAGTGCCAACTCGATATTGCATATACGCGCAGCCATTGCCGTTGGAATAATCACTCCCGCCTGCCAAAAATGGGGCCGGAACCTGATCTATCAGCAGCTTGGGAGCCGTCGGCCAGGAACTATACGCCCGCAAGGATTTCCAATCGGTCAGTCCGGTTATCGCAAAACAATAACTGACCCTGGCACTCTCTTCGTCATAGGTGAATTGGTGCACGGTCACGGATGCGCTGTTGACCGTACCGGAATCAGCCGTGTTTGCAGGAACGGCATTTGCTTCCCCAGAGAGAGGCGCCTGACTGTCCGCGGTTGCTGCCACAGTTGATGTTTGTAGCGCTGCGAGGGTAACCGTCGCAGGAATTTCCGTGTTTGTCGGAGTTGCAACAATCGCTGGGGACAAAGCGGGCGTCACAGTTACTGTCGAACAGGCAGTGAGGCAAAAAAGTATAAGCAGCAGACTTTTACAAATGATTCGTCGAAACAATGGTTCCCCGATCTCTCACCTTCCGAAAAATCGACTATTTACATGACCTTCCGGAAGGTATCGATAAAATTTGATCTTCCTGATCCTTTATGGGAGGTATAGCCCTTCGATCTGACCATTTAGTCCTGGCAGCAGGTAGGACTGGCAGTCTTTCGGGTTGACCATAATCATGGTTGTGTCATTATTGAAATCCACTAATAAATTCACCATGAGCCAGCCGGATTGGCTCCATTCAAGATTGCCAATTCCTTGAGCAGGGCTATCAAGGATAAGGTGCATATCGCTGCCATCGGGGTGTACCAGATATAGATTGTTCAATTGCTGACTGCGATAAGCGATCCATTGACCATCCGGCGAAAGTGCTGCATTGAGGGCTTTATAAGAACCATTGTCAATTGTGAACAGTTCCTGTGTTGAGGCACTGGTCGGGGAATACGAGAAAACTTTCCAGCCGGCCCCGCCCGTGTACGGGACAACGAAGTAGAGTTTGGTGCTATCCGGCGACCAACCGACGATCGATTCATAGTTTGGTTCGGACACCTGGCTCATGTGAGTTCCGTCTGAATTGACGACAAACACGCTGTCTATGGCATTGCCGCTTGAGCCGGTGTAAGCAATTTGTTTCCCATCCGGTGACCAGTTCAGATCGAATCCTTCTAAACCAGTTAAAACCTTTTCTGTCTGCGTGGCCAGATTTATCACATGAAAACCGTCATCACCCGGGTACGATATCTGGCTGCCATCCGGGCTGAGAGTCCCCCAATTCTCATCTTTAGCTAGCACCTGCTTGCCGCTGCCATCCAGATTATAAAGAACCAGGCCCCAGTGGTTTTGATCATCCAAAGCTTCATTCACCAAGATCTTTCCTTTGATCAAATTGGCCGGAGCCATTTGCAGTTGTGCAAAGGAATCTGCTGTCAGGCACACGCCAGCTTGAGGCGTTGGGTCAGCCGGGAGATCGGTGCGGATTGTGGCAGGCGTCCACTGCCCTTGCCAGGTCACCGGATCACCGATGAGGGTGAGATTGGAAACGAAGATCTTGAGTACTCCCTTCGGAAGGGTAGAATAACTAACACTACGGTTGAATTTGCCATCGGTTAACCCGCCGCTGCCTCCACCACCACTTCCGTTGGCGGTATAGCCAACAATTTCTACGCCGGCACCATATACTTCCGGATCAACGGTAAAGAAAAATGAGTAACCGTTACGCGAGTCGGCTGTGATCGAAGCCAGGGTCAGATTGTGCCCATTTAGTTGAAATTTCTGATTAAGATTCCATTCCTGGCCTGGTTGCGGGTCGAAGCCAGCATCGAAAGTCAGTTCTGCTTTGGAATTGCTGTCTTCTTGCTGCAGGTAATACCCCGGAATACTGATTTTAAGAGGATAAACTAGCCCGGCTGCTTTGAATTGCACATCCCATCCTGCTCCAGGCACTCCGGCTGAACTCTGGTTGACGTTCTCATTGACATCTTGAGGGAGAGTATAGGGAACATTTTTTCCGGTAGCGTCGCTGATTTTCATCATACCGGTCTGTTGGAATGATTCCCCGGTTGCTGTTTGTGGCAAAAACTGGCCGATCAGGATATAACCATCGCTGGTCTCAATTTCAGTATTAACTTTAATTGCCTGATGCTCTGCTGCGTTCTGAGTCTGGCTGCTTTGCTGCGAAGGCGTGAGCTCAATCACCGGCATCACGGTAAGGTTGGGGGGAGCCGCTACGAAACGCAGCGGCAATTCCCAATTCTCCGGAGTTTTCCCTGGTAGGGTATTCACAATGCAAGGCAAGACAAAGACAGCTTCGTTCACGTCCGCTGGTACTGGTTCATAACCGCCGTTGATCTGGTTCAGCCGGGTTCCATCTGCGAGCTGCAAGTATTCCTGCGGCATGCAGCCAACCACGTCCTCCCGATCCGGGTAAGCGGAACCGGGAACGCCAAAGATACGGTACTGAATCTGGGTTCGATCCGCCGTCAGGGTGGCTGAGGTGACTGTAATGGTGATGCCGTCACGGGTCACGCTGACGGGTTCGGCCAGCACGCGTATGGGCTTACTCTGATCCACGATGCCAGCGCCGGGAATGTACCCAAACAATTTGGCAAATTCAGCATAAACACGCTGTGGGCCAATTGCCAGGGTACTGATAATTACAATAGCCAGGATCGCAAGGGCAATCGTCCAGCCCGGATGTAAGCGCAGAAAAGAACGATGATTTTGCGAAGATTTTTTAGAATTCTCCTCAGCCAGATGGGCCATTACCTGCCGGCGTAAATCGCTGATAAATCCTTTTTCGTTATCCGCAACAACCATTGCGGTACGGATTTCTTGTTCAAGTGCTGCGAAGTTCATTTGATTCGATTCCATCTCAAGCCTCCAACTGGCTTTGCAGCCGGGCCAACAAGCGGTAAATTCTCTTTTTAATAGCCCCTTCGCTCATCCTGAGCAGTTCAGACATTTCGGCAAACGAAAGATCGGCCACAAAACGCAGACGCAGCAGTTCTTGTTCGTCCGGCGCCAGTGTCCGGATTCTTTTTGCCAGATCTGTCATCTGTTCTGAATCGACCAATTCGCTCAACGGGTCCGGCCGCGGATCAGGCTGCTCTTCGTTGATTGCTTCCACCCCGCGTTTGTTTTTGCGCAAATGATTCACATACTTGCTTCTGGCAATCGAAAAGAGCCAGGCCGAGAAATAGCCTCGATGCCTGTACTGTGGAAATATCTCAACTGCTTTGAGAAAAGTCTGCGAAGTAATATCGCGTGCTTCTTCAACGTTACCGAGCCGGCTCAACAGGTAGCGATAGATCGAAGGCGCATACTGGTCATAGAGGTTCCCAAATGCCTGGGGGTCTCTTTGTGCAGCAGCGATCCTTTCAGCTTCTTGATCTTGGGTTATAAGTGGATCGATTTGTTCTTGCGTCACTGAATTTTTCATGAAATCCCTTTTCGTTCAGCGTATTCTAATTTTGAGCGCTCTATAAGTTAAACGCAAGTCCAGCCTGAAAGGGACAAACTGGATCGACAATTACAATGAATACAGTCCAATGATTACCCTTCCCTGGCCAAGGGATTTAAACTTGTTTGCAATACACCGTTGTCACAGGCTCATTCTTCATGTAGGACTCAATGCTGCCGGAGGGGAAATAATTCTCCATTCTTGTATAACAAAATGAACAGAAAAGTAACATTCCCCGGTGATGAATTCTAAAACAGGTCAAGCGTGTTGGTATACGTCACCAGTTTGCCATCCGCAGACATGCCAATCTGCAGAAAAGGCGGCATCAATGCCCAGGGTGTACCGCTCCAATCCTTATTCCGGTAATCCCAACGGAAGAAATACATATCCCCCTTGCTGCTCTCTTCGTATAACAATTTGTCTTTCAATTCGGCGAAGCGCAGGCAAGAATTTGCAGCAAATTTTTGTGCCAGCGGGCGTACTTCATCTATCGTTTTAACATCCATCGCTGGTATATTCACATGAGAGGTCAATGCCGGATTGATGTTCGCCAGGCGGCCGGTGCTAATTGCCACCGCATATGTGGTTCCCGTATCATCCACAAATACGGCTGCTTTGATTCCATTGGCGTTGTCAAGCAAACTGATTTTTTGAAATGTGAGCTGTAGATCGGGTGTTCCCATCGTTTGTCTGATCTGAGCCATAAAGGCTTCCTGGTTTACTTTTGCCATTTCCGGTGCCTGATGCAAGGTCTCTATCGCGTCTGACATGATCTCCCCTTTAGCATAGGCATCGCCAATGACACGGTCGTAATAAATGCCGTCGCCCGGATCGTAAACGCTGACCGTGGGGCCGTCTTTAACCAATTGGTCAACGTAAGCCGGGTATTGGTCGAGAAGTTGTTGATAATAAGCACCGTTTTTTGAAATAGAAGATTGGGTGGGGAAGGGTGTGGGATGAATGTCGGCCAGATATATCGCCTGGTACTGTTTATTCAGAGAAGTTAATCGCTCGCTGAAAGCATCATAAAGTTTTGCTATTTTCTCGCTTGAATCACCCGTAAAATGGATAACTTCTTTCCCCGAACCCGGATCTGTGCTGATTTCTACACTACCGCTTTGTATCTCTGCCTTCACAGCCTCGTCATACTCGACAGCCAGTTGACGTTCTTCGGCAACAATCTGCTCTCTTGGCATGAGTGTAGCTGTTGGTTGGTCAAGCGGTGCGGCATTGGTAGAGATCGATGAGCTGGAATACGGCGTTGGATTCAGCCAATGTGCAATCTGGTTTCTGATTCCAATGCGAAGCGGTGTTACTAAAAGCAATATGCCGGCAATCAATAACACAGCCAGGCCGGTAAACAGGAATCGATATTTTTTCAAAGGAAATCTCCTCATGAATTCAGGATTTTTCTTTTGATTCTGCACTGATCGAGCTTCCGATTCAACTGTGGTTTGCCGCAATTCAGGATCTTGCGGTTCCTCTGAACTTATCCCCGGTCGAGTACTGGTTAATTTTATAATCGCTTCGCTGCGAGAGGCCACATTCAGCCCGGCATAAATGTTCCCCAGATGAAATTCCACAGTACGCTTTGAGATGCCCAGGGCAAAGGCAATTTGCTTGTTGCTTTTACCCTCCAGCAGTAGCGAAATGACTTGTTCTTCACGTTTGCTGTGATCCATTCGTTGGCTCATTCCATCAGTATATCCGCATTCGCGAGTTTCCATTCCAAATGCCATCTTGCAGGCAGGGCCCCCCAGCCCAATGAATCTGGCGCGTTTGCCACTCTTTACCCCACTTACCAGTTGCGCCAGCACATGGGATTACCATAAAAAGTCTTTCCCCCCAGCATTTTCTCGATCTCAACGCGCTGTGCATGACCCGGATAGCTGACGATCAGATCCGCCCAATCCTGGCCGGGGCATTCCTCTGTGTCGATCTGGATCTCTACATCCAGTGAGACCATTACCCATCTTCAAAGACCCAGCGATTTCACCAGCCGGCTGCTTTCATGAGTAGTGCAATTCTGCACGCTACGGCATAATAATCTTGTTTAGAAGCTGCTGTACCTCGTCTGGAAGAACACCCACCTTCTCAGGCGGGGAAAATTTGGTCATATCTTTGCCGGATAATTTTCCGTTGGCGTACTTCATCCAGCTTTGAATCTGTAACACTTCCTCATTGACCGGATCGACACAGGCAGTATAAACCGTTGCCTGGACTGGAGCCGCCTGCCCGGCAAACTCTTGCGGGGGATCATATGGCAAGTTAGCTTCATACAACTGACAGGGAACCCCATTGAGCACGCTGCTCTCCCGGCGAATTGTCCCTCCTTCGCTGATATATCCGTTGAGCGTGGTAAGAAGGTCCGAGTTATATGAAGGTTTTTCCAGATAAACCTCACCGTCAACACTGCCTCGCCCTTCGGGCAGACTAAAATAATAAACACCGTTATTGACGTCCGCCGAAATGAACTTCCCATCCAAAGTTTTCCGGATATAAACTGATGTCTGGATGTAACCGTTCTCATCTAGACGGTACCAGGTATCCACCCGCATCTGGAGGGGTTGTTCCTGGTCATCGCCGTTGTCTAATATTCCGGTAAGCGGGGCCTGGGTAATTTCTTCCGCCTGATGTACCCAGCCGGGTCCGGATGGATCTTTTGCATCAGCCTGTTTTAGAAGAACCTGCAGATCGGCAAGCAGCGGCTGGTCAGGCATGGGCGTTGGCGCCGGGTCAGCCGTGCGGAAAGGTGCCGGCGTTGCCGTAGGAACCGCCGAAAAATCGGTCTGCTGCGGCTGCCAGGTTATTTGCCAGGGACCGGTCACCTTGTATAAAACATCAGAGATGGTTAACTCAACCGGTTGAACCGGAAGTGAAGGCAACGTCACCCCGCTGACCAGAACGCCCCTTTCATGATCGTAGCCGCTCTCGCTGGCAAAAGATTTGCTATTCGTAAAAAGCTGTACCTCCGTTATATTTTGCGGCGCTTCTAGATCAAATTCCAGAGTAACCGGCCCCAGAGTGCTTTCCTTCAAACGGGCCTTGATAAAATGCAACTCAAACCCGTCCACAGTGATATTTTCATCCATCGGCCATTCCTGACCGAGTTTGGCATCCTTGCCCGGATCGAATGTAAATTTGGCCTGCCCTCCGGCCGACATGACGATCCAGTTGAGACTGAAAGTCAATGGGCCGCCGGTAACTACAGGTGTGGTCACCAGTGAAGGTAAAGTGGAATAATTCGGGGTGTTGTTGGCATAGTTTCCATTATCCGGGCCGCCGGAGAGAATGTAATAGCGGCCTTGTTCATCTTGCAGCGTGATAGGCGCCGTATGGTGCACGATGCGGTTTTGCCCCTCCCACTTCATGCCCAACTGAAATGCGGTTTGAGCCGGCCCCTGGCTGAC
>PMIV01000040.1 GCA_003158355.1 Anaerolineaceae bacterium | reverse complement strand
GACTTGGCGCGGGCATCCGAGAGGCGGGCATCCGCTTTATCGGCTTGAGCCAGGGCTTGCTCGGGGAGCAGGCTTAGGTAGGCGTGCACATTGGGTTCGACAGCGTCGATGCGGTCCAAAAAGGCTTGCACCAGTTCGCGGCTGGAAAACGTGCCGGCGCGCAGCCCGCTGACCATCTGGGTAGTGGAGAGATCGATCAGCGATTGGGTCATTCGAACACCGGCGGGACGCGGAATTGGTTGTCGGTCGTGGAGGCGGAGTTGCGCAGGGTTTCCTCAACAGGCAGGCTCTGGCCGGATACGTCGGGGCGCAGGGCGCTGCTGGTGGAGAGGACGCTGGCAGTAGGAGCAATGCCGCTGGTATCCAGGCTTTGCAAACTTGCGGCATAATCCAGAATGGCCGAGAGCTGTTCCTGATATNNGTGATTTTAGAAAATATAGATGTCTCGCCATTCACCCGGGATCGTGTGTATTCCGGTATGAATTAATTGTATGTCGGATTGCAAAATCGATGAGCCTCAAGCGTACCTTACCTGCGGTCACAAAGTGAAAGCCAGCGCTTTGAGGCGCTGGCTGGTTTAAGAAATTATTTCTGTAGATCACTCCCCCTGTTTTACGGGTAATTTTGATTTATGTAGGGGCCGATTCCCCCTTGTTTTTCTGTCGGCCCCATTGAAGTCAGCTAATATTCACTTACTATTTCTTGGAGATCAAAGAGTAATTGAAGAAGATGTTCGCGCCAATGTTCAACGAATCAGTTGCATCATAGTCGGAAGAGCCGCTGATATTATCGCGATACACGACATGTTCAGCTTCAAAATACAGAGGGATATCTCCCGCCTGATCGGCAAACAGATCCTGGGCTTTTTGATAATCTGCGATACGTTTGGTGTTATCCTGTTCAATATCAGCCTGAGTTAATAATTTGACAAGATCTTTGGCTGTATCGTTGATTCCAACACCGTTGGGATCGGTAGTCGATTTGGCAGTCAGATTATTGCCAAGGCCGCCATTATAAACAAACGGATCCAGGTAGTTGGAGCTATCGGGGTAATCGAAGAACCAACCTTGAACAGCCAGGTTATAAGATTTACCACCAATCAAGGCCGGGATGTAGGTGCTCCATTCTTGAGCCTGCAGGGTGACTTTAATCTCGCCAGTGGCTTCAAGTTGTTTCTTAAGAATTTCTACCCAGGCAGCGGTGGTGGCACCGTAGTGCTCGGGAGGATACCAAAGCTTAATTTCAAGAGGTTTGGTGTCAGAGTAGCCGGAGGCTTCCAAAAATTTCTTGGCGGCATCTAAATCTGGTGATTTATACAAAGTGTCAAAGGCTGTACTTGCGCCCAGGAAACCGGGAGGAACCTGTGAGAATAACGGAGTTACTTTTCCACCAAAAACCGTATCGGCAATTTCATTACGATCGATGGCTGAGGCGATGGCNNGCGACATTTGTATCACTGGTTGGAGCCAGTGTGCGATTGATGCTGAGGAAAAGAATTTTACCGCCGGAGATGGTTCCAATTTTGATACCTTTTTGCTTTTCAAGGGTGGTTAATTGATCGGCGCTAAAAGTACGCCAGGCGATATCAACTTCACCACTTTGAACGGCTAAAGCAAGGGTGTTCGGGTCAGAATAGAAACGAACTATAATTCGCTTGGCTTTGGCGGGTGTAGAGCCTGTATAGTAAGGGTTCGGTTCAAGAACCAATTGCTCGTCGGCCTTGAATTGAGAAATGAACCAGGCGCCAGTGCCATAAACAGGTGCAGCCGGGAACAAATTGGTTGCTTTTGTAGTAAAGGTCTTCGGGTCAGCATATACATATGGAGCAGTGGCAAGAAGACTGCGGAAATAAGCAATCGGAGTAATCAAAGTGAACACGATGGTCTTATCATCCGGGGCAACAATGGATTTTACGTACGGAACTACAAGTGTATCTGCGACATCATTCGCGCTGCCTGGCCCAATTGTGAGCAAACGATTGAGTTGTGAAGCATAAATAGTGGCTGTTACAGCAGTACCATCGCCATTCTTGATGCCATCTTTCAGAGTGAAAGTATAGGTCAGCCCATCGGCTGAAACAGTACCCAAATCAGTAGCCAGATCTGGTTCCAAATCTGTTGTACCGGGTTTCCAATCGATCAAGCCTCTACTGACATTCTTAATGATCTCCCAGTCATGCACGGTATAGGCATCGGCAGGGTCGAGACTTGCGATCTTATCTGTGGTTCCAATGATAATGGTATCTGGATCCGAAGCCACGGCTGTTCCAGCAGCAGTAGCTGCCGTGGCGGCTTCGGTGGCAGTGGCCGCTTCAGTTGCAGTAGCTGCAACAGTTGGAGCGGGAGTGGCAGTCTGGCAAGCTGAAAGTACGATACTTATCAGCACAAACAATGTCACAATTACAATAGGTGTTTTCGACTTCATGATGTTCTCCTTATATAAATTCTTTATTCGGTCGATCCGAATAAAATAATAACTTTAGAAAGGGACTCACCTTTCTATTGTTTTTCACATGATTCAGGTGATCGTTTTAGATCAAACCCTACTTCTTCTTCAGGAACAAATTTATTTTGACAATTGGATTGTTAAACAAAAAAGTCCGGGAGCT
>PMIV01000019.1 GCA_003158355.1 Anaerolineaceae bacterium | reverse complement strand
CCCGATTGGATCTTGCGCAAGGCGAACGGTCGTCCGGTCAACGCGGGCTATGTTTGGGGCGTGTTGGGCACAGGTCTGGATCTGACCGTGCCCGAAGCTCTGGAGTATGCCTGCAGCGTGGTGCGTATGGCGGCCCAGGATTGGGGATTCCCATACTTGAAGCTCGATTTCCTCTATGCCGCTGCCCTGGACGGTAAGTTCCATGACCCCGCCCAAACCCGCGCCCAGGTATTGCGCAAAGGCATGGAAGCGCTGCGTGAGGCGGTTGGGCCCGATGTTACCCTGCTTGGCTGCGGTGCCCCGCTCGGCTCCATGCTGGGTCTGGTGGAGGCCATGCGCATCGGCCCGGATGTGAGCGGGGATTGGCAGCCGGTTTTCAACGGTATCAAAGCCTTCATCAAGAACGAACCGTCCTACCCATGCGCGCGAAATTCCATCCGCAACATCCTCACCCGCGCCAACTTGCACGGGCACTGGTGGGTAAATGACCCGGATTGTCTGCTGATTCGTCCAGACACGCACCTGAGCCTGGAGGAAGTGAAAACGTTGGCCACGGCCATTGGCATGACGGGCGGCTCCTTGCTGCTTTCTGATGACCTTCCCAAATTGCCGCCGGAGCGCATACACCTGGCAGAGGTGCTTTTACCGGTGCTGGGCGAACGTGCGCAGGTGCTGGATTGGTTCGATGCCGAGATGCCGGCTCTGCTGCGCGTCGACTTGCTCAACGATACTGGCGAGTGGTATTTGACAGCGCGTTTCAACTGGCAGGAGCGCCCGGCGGATCTTTCGCTTTCTCCGCTCGATTTCAGATTGCCTGCAGGCGACTATTGGCTCAATGATTTCTGGCAGGGGAAAACAACTCGGCTCACGAACGGTGAAAGCTACCTCGTGAAAGATGTTCCCGCCCATGGCTGCGTTTTAGCCTCGTTCCGAAGAGTACAGCTCGCCCCACAGTATTTGGGCAGCAACCTGCACTACTCGATGGGCAAAGAAGTGGCAGAATGGCATGCCGACTCTGATGAGCTAGAATTTACCCTCCGGCTGCCGCGAACTACTGAAGGAAAGGTTAAAATCGTGCTCCCCTGGCAGAAGGTGGCCATCACTTGTGAAAAAGCGCCAGTTGCTTTTGCCCAAACTGAGAACGGAGTTTGTGAATTCCCGGTGGCGATCAACGGATTTGCCCGCATCAAGGTTCGAAAAGCGTAGACAACAAAAAAACCAGGAAAAGATTCCTGGCTTTTTTTGTTGATCAATTTACTTGTTCTGTGTGGGCAGCGGGGGCACCTGATTTTGCCGGGCTTTTTTCGCTTTATTGCGGCGCACCAACCAGCGGATCAGGAAGTACAGCGGTACACCGATGATAATAAGGATCGGCAGAGCCAGAATGGCGACCCAGATCAGGAAGTTGACCAATCCTTTGAGGAAGTTGATCAGGGCTTGCAGGGCATCGCGGGCGATCCCGGTCGGCTGCCAGCCGGCAACCGTCACAGGTTGTACCGTGGATTTGGCATTGATGGTGAGGGCGATGGAGGAAGTGGCAGAGGCATCTTCATAATATTTGATCTGCCCTTTAAGGACTTCGATCTGTTCAGTGACCTGCATTTTCTGGTTATAAATTGCCAGGATATCTTCGGCTTTGACGGCTTTATCATACATCTTGGTCAATTCATCAGAAGCTTCTTCGAGGTTGCGTAAGCGTGATTGCAGATCGGTGTAAGCCTGGGTCACATCCTGACCGGAGACTGATTCATCGGTGACATATTTTTTCGGATCGCCGGTCATGGCTTTGATCTTGTCCAGGGCGTCATTCAATTTATCGGCTGGAACACGAATGGTAATATTTGCCGCAGGAACTTCTTCCCCGCTGGCAGAATAGGATTGGTAACGGTTGGAAGTGACGGTATATCCACCCAAATCTGAGGCCAATTGCATCACATCGTCCAATGATTTGGAAGGATCATCCACCAGCATCGTCATCGAGGCGTTTTTCACCACCATTTGTTGGGTGGAATTGGTAGTGGCATCGGCAATACCATTGCTGGTGACTGCTCCACTGGCAGTCGAATCAGAACTTGTGTCCAATGCCGGGGCTGATGAGGCGGCTGGCGCAAAGGCTTCACTTTGGGCTACAGAAGAATTGCCGACCCCCCCTTTGACGACGGGCATGGGGGTGGCGGCCGATCGAGCGCTGGCACAACTGGCCAAAACAAGGGTACAAATCACGAATAATAAGAGCATGCGTTTGGTTTTCATCTTTTCCTCCCGGAACGTTCATGGTTTGTTCTTGAGACGCTCAATATCGATACATAGTTCCCTTTTCTACCAACCTTCAGCTAATCGTTTGCATAATTTATCGGGCAAACCTGCTTTTTCAATGGCGGTTTGAGTCTTCTTAATATTATAGTTGACCCGGTAAATCTCCCAGGTCTGCGCTTCCGGGTCAAGAATGCCGTAAGAAGCGCGCGGATCATGATCGCGGGGCTGTCCCACCGAACCGGGGTTTAAAATACATCGGGTTTCGATCTTAAGTGGTTTTCCGGGTTGGAGCATCGATCGAGTAACACTTTTTCCGTCCTCAGCGACGGTAAAAACCAGCGGAAGATGCGAATGCCCTACCAGGGCCAACTGTGTGTCGAAGAAAGCAAAATTGATCATGGCAGACATCTGGTCAATGATATATTCCCAGGTGGGCTCGCGGGGACTTCCGTGCGCCATCGTCACCCAGTCGGTAGTAGCGGTCTCCGGCAAGCCAGAAAGGTATTTTAGATTTTCCTGGGTGATCTCGCGTTTGGTCCAGTAAATAGCATGGCTGGCTTCATCATTGAAACGCTCAATATCCCGGCTGGTGCTTACGGCAGCATCGTGGTTCCCCAACAGGCAGGTGAGGTTCGGCAGCGCAGCGATCCGCTCAATACACTCATTAGGGAATGGGCCGTACCCTACCAGATCGCCCAGGCACCAGACAGCATCCACTGTGACTGCGGAGGCTAAGACTTTTTCCAGGGCTGGATAGTTACTATGGATATCAGAAATGACTAGAATGCGCATGATTTCTTTCGGGAATTTAGATCAACCAGGGCAGGATCTTTTGAATGATCTTTTCAGCAACTTCATATTTAGAAAGGATCGGCAAGGTTTCTTGTGTACCATCTTTGTAGATGAGGGTCACCTTGTTGGAGTCACTTTCAAATCCACTGCCTTTTTGGCTGATGTCATTGGCAACGATGAGGTCAAGTTTTTTGTTGACAATTTTAAGGGCCGCATTTTGCAGTAAATGCTCGCTTTCAGCCGCGAAGCCGACTGTGACCCGCGGGAAGCCGCTTTTGATCTTGTTTTGGGCTACTTCGAGCAATATATCTTTGGTCGGGTTCAGCCCAAGTGAAATCGGAGTGCCTTCCTTTTTGATCTTGTTCATTGCGGTTTGTGACGGTACAAAATCGGCTACCGCAGCCGCCATGATCAATGCATCAGCCACCTGGGTTTGTTCCAACACTGCTGTAAGCATTTCAGCGGCAGTCTGCACTTTCACTATCTGAACCCCATCCGGTAAAAGGAG
>PMIV01000033.1 GCA_003158355.1 Anaerolineaceae bacterium | reverse complement strand
CGGAGATCGCCGCTGAGATCGCCAAGTCTCCCAACCGATTCGTGTCCGTAAGCATCGACGGGACTGATGCAGCGACCCACGACTTTGTGCGCGGTGTGGCGGGATCCTTCGAAGCCGCTCGACAGGCAGTGATCCACCTCGTGGCCACCGGCACCAGGCCGCAGGTCATCTTCTCGGTGATGCGCAGCAATGCCGGCCAGGTGGACGCGATGGTGAGAATGGTCGAAGAGCTGGGTGCGAGCACGCTCAAGTTCAACGTAGTTCAACCCACGGCGCGAGGCGAGAAGCTGCATGAACACCAGGAGACCTTGAACATCGCCGACCTCATCGCGTTGGGGCGGCATGTGGAGAAGGAACTGGCGCCCAGAACCAAGATGAAGCTCTTCTTCCATTACCCACCGGCTTTCAGAGCCCTCCAACACCTCGCCAGCGAGGATGGGTGTGGCACCTGCGGGATCTTCGGCATCCTGGGCGTGATCGCCAGCGGACACTATGCCCTGTGCGGCATCGGCGAGCAGGTACCCGATTTAGTCTTTGGCAGGGTAAGAAAAGGTGAACTGGAAAAAATATGGCGGGAAAATGCCTTCTTGATGGCTCTGCGCGCAGGGTTACCTACGCGATTGGAAGGGGTCTGCGGCCGCTGCCTGATGAAAGAACGCTGCCTTGGTTCGTGCATTGCCCAGAATTATTACAGTAAAGGCAGTTTATGGGCCTCCAACTGGTTCTGCGAACAGGCCGAAGAAGCTGGTCTCTTTCCTGCTTCACGCCTGGTCACGAGATCCAGGCAAATTTCGCTTTTGACCGCCGACAATGTTTCTCCACAATAGTAACGAAAATGTTCCTACGATCATGTTCTTTGCTGTTTACGTAGGTTCCAGCATGGATCCGACTTTACGCGAACCAGAGATCATAGAAGTCATACCTTATGACAACAGGCTTCAACAAGTGGGTGATGTGGCCTTTTTTTTGTCACCGGAGTCTGAACTGCCGATCGTACACCGAATTATTCAAGTGACCCGCGCAGGCATATCCACACTTGGAGACAACAATACGCGCAAGGATGCTTTTCTCCTGCAGCCAAAGAACATTAAAGGCCAGGTAGTAGCAGCCTGGCGCGGTCAAAAACGGCGGAAGATCGCAGGTGGGTTACAAGGAAAATTAGTAGCCTGCTGGCTGAGTTGGCAACATGCTCTTGACCATTGTATTTCACCACTATTACACCCTCTTTATCGGGCTCTTGCAAATAGAGATCTGCTTGCCTGGCTTTTATCACCCTTGTTCCGGCCGCAGATAATCATATTCAATACTCGAGGCCAAAATCAGTTCCAGCTTCTGTTAGGACAGCGCGTCATTGGTCATTACGATGATCTAGGGCACCAGTGGCGGATACAACGGCCGTNNATCCCCATCGTCTCACAATTAGGACGCGCTATGCGGCTTCGTGCGGCTTCTGGCATAATTGAATGTTCAAATCGCGGCAATCTTCGCCAACTTCTCGTTCGGGCGGGCACATGCATCTCCGCTGCAAATCGCTCACTCCCTCTAGCGTCAGAAAATGACAATGCTGTTGTTTGCATTCTCTCCCCCTCCAATCTTCAGGGCGGCCTTTATGCCAATTTGGTGAAATTATCGCTGATCCTTGCCCAAGAAACACAAACTCGCGGAGGTCTTTTAGTGCATGGGGCGCTGGCTGAGCGGGATGGCATGGGTGTAATTCTGGCAGCTCCCGGCGGAACGGGAAAGACCACTGCCAGCAACCGGCTGCCAGCGCCGTGGCGCTCACTATCAGACGATACCACGTTGGTGGTGCGGGATTTGCATGGAAACTACTGTGCACATCCCTGGCCTACCTGGAGCCGGTTTCTGAATGGGGAAACGGGTGGTGTTTGGAATGTGCAAAAAGCTGTTCCCGTTAAGGGAATCTTTTTCTTGATCCAAGCGGCCAATGACCAGGTAGAGGCGATAGGCCCAGGGCAGGCAGTTTGCTTGCTGGGTGAGTCCGTGGAACAGGCCTCAGCATTCATGAATTTGGGCAAATGTAAAGAGAACCTTCGTACTCAGCATCTTGAAAGATTCAATAATTTATGTACTTTTGCCAAGATTGTACCCGCCCATTTGCTTCGCATCAGTTTGACCGGGAGCTTTTGGCAAGAGATGGAAAAGGTATTATGAAGATATTTAAATCTGATGAGCAGAGATGAATCACAGCAGCAAGTTATGGTAATGCGATATCGATTTATTTAATGACCGTATTATCGGAGGATTATCCTACGGAACAATCTACAGCCTCAATTTTACTTGACTGTCTCGGTTATGCAAACGAGGCGGCAAAAACAGAACAACTCGCGCGCGTAACGGCAGAGCAGTGGTGCAAGGTTGTTGAGTTGGCGCAACAGCACGGGGTCGCGCCGCTGCTTTATCACCATCTCAAGAGTGCCGGCCTGATAGCCAAAGAACGAAGCACAATTCTGTCGGCACACAGCGCTGAAAATTTTGCTGAAGGATTGACTGCTGCCAACATAATGGAATTAAAACAAGCATTTCTTGAAAA